>JAITCX010000163.1 GCA_031282945.1 Elusimicrobiota bacterium | reverse complement strand
AAAAATCAATTTTCCCAAGATTTGCAAAAGTATAAAATAAGACAACAATATAATTTTGGCGATTATGTAAAATTTTATAAACCTCAAACGGAATTTACAACTGATTTTGACAATACCGTTGAAGTTGTCGGCCAAGTTTTTTGCGGCTATATAGTTGCGCAAAAAGAAAATGATCTCTATGTTTTTGATCAACATGCCGCCGCTGAACGCATTAGATATGAAGCCTATACTAAAGCTATAGACAGCCATACATTAAAAATTCAACCGCTTTTAATCCAAGAAAATTTTGAGACATCAGCTAGCGTCTGTGAAATTTTAAAAGAAAATTTAGAAGTCTTAAGTGATTTAGGTTTTAGCGTGAGCGAATTTGGAGATAGAACTTTTAAAATCAACGCTTATCCTGCAATACTCGGCGCAATATCTATAGAGCCGATAATTAGAAAAATTTTAGATGACATAGAACAAAATAAAAATATAGATATAAAACAAAAACGCGAAATTATTATAATGCGCTCCTGCAGGGAAAGTATAAAAGCGGGCGACGCCCTGCCTATTTTGGAAGCAAAAAAATTAATAAGCGATTTGTTTAAATGCGATAATCCATTTACTTGCCCCCACGGCCGCCCAACCGCTTGGACAATTTCTAAAAATGATTTGGAAAAATTTTTTAAACGCAAATGAAAAAAATTATTGTTGTGGCAGGTCCGACTTGCGCTGGAAAAACTGCAATGGCTCTGAGTTTGGCAAAACGCAAAAACGGCGAAATAATTTCTGCAGATTCTAGACAAATATATAAATACTTAGACATCGGATCAAATAAAGAAGGGAAACTCAAAGACCGCGGCGTGCGGGAAATAGACGGGGTTTTACAACATTTAACCGATATTGTTTTGCCAGATCAAAGTTATAGCGTTGCGGATTTTATAAAAGATGCAGACGAGAAAATAGAGCAGATAATAGATAGGCAAAAAGTTCCAATAGTTTGCGGGGGGACAGGCCTCTACATAAAAGGTTTATTATACGGTTTAAATGAAATGCCCAAAGCAGACGAGAAACTAAGAGAAAAATTAAAGCGGCTTTCTAAAGCGCAGCTTTATGAAAATTTGTTTAAACTTGATCCGCAAGCCGCCAAATCAAATTTTGGCAATCCTCAAAGACTTTTGCGTGCGCTTGAAGTAAATATCATTTCAAAAAAAACAATGCAAGAACATTTCGTAAAAAGGGACGCCAGATATGACTTTGAAATTTATAATCTTTGTCCCGATAGAAAAGTTTTGTATGAGGCGATAAATGAGCGCTGCAAAAAAATGATTGAGGGCGGCATGATTGAGGAAACTCAAAAAATTTTAAACATGGGCTATGCAAAAAATTGTCCCGCTTTAAGCGCCATAGGATATCAATTAATAATAGAATTTTTACCTTATTTATCAAAAAGTTCGGCAGGGGTAAAAACTAAAAAACTGCAGACATTAATTGATGAATTTTCTAAGCAAACGAGGCGCTACGCCAAAAGACAAATCACATGGTTTAAGACGCAATGCGTCAAGGAAAAATAAAAAAATGAAATTGAGATTTATTGTTTTGCCCTTATTGGCCGTATCTTTTTTTTGCGTTAATATTTACGGCGCAAAAGTTAATCCTGAAACTAATGTTAAATTAACTACAGAGGAGATAATAAAACAAGCGCAAAGCTCTGATTCGCAAGCGCAGCTTATATTGGGCAAAATGTATATGGATGGGACGGAGTTTCCCGCAAATTTTGAGCAAGCTATTTTTTGGATGACAAAAGCCGCCGATGCAAATTTTGCGCCCGCCCAAAATGAATTAGGCCAAATTTATTTATTGGAACAATATCAAAATTATGCCCAAGCTCTCATTTGGTTTAAGAAAGCGGCGCGGCAAAATTATGTCCCAGCCATAAATAATTTGGCTCAAATGTATGAGTTTGGCGCAGGCGCCGACATTGCGCCAAATGAAAAAATTGCTAGAGAGTATTATTTGCAATCTGCAAAATTAAACGATCCTTTTGCAATTTGCAGCATTGCCTATCATTTTATGTTGATAAATAATTTTGAGGAGGCTTTTGAGTGGTATCAAAAAGCCGCCGATCTTGGCTATGCTGAGGCGCAATATTATTTGGGCGAGATGTATATGAGCGGGCAAGGGGTTAGACAAAATTCTAAGCTTGCAATTAAGTGGTATCAAAAGGCCGCCGATCAAAAATATTTTGAGGCGCAATTTGCTTTAGCGGATTTTTATTATAACAATCAAGAATTTAAGAAAGCTTTTGAAATTTATAAGCGTTTAGCTGAGGAAGGAAATGCCGGGGCGCAAAAAATTTTAGGCGATATGTATTATAGCGGCATTGGAGTTAAACAAAATTTTAGTAGCGCTTTTATGTGGTATGAAAAAGCGAGCTTGCAGAGTTTGCCTGAAGCGCTTTTTTCTTTAGGGATTATGTATAGAGACGGCATCGGCGTCCAACAGGACGTTCAAAAAGGCAGAGCTTTAATTGAGGAAGCGGAGCAGTCTGGTTTTCTGCAAGAGGACATTAAAAAAGATTTTATGAGTACACAACAAATGCCGGAATCAGCTTTAGATTTAGATGAGGAATAATAATGGAAAATAAAGCTCTCACAAAACATGCCGCCGCCGTGGCGGCGGGGACAATGCTGTCTCGTGTATTGGGGTATATACGCGATATGCTTGTAGCAAATTTTTTTGGAGCGGGCATTTTTGCAGACGCTTTTTATGCGGCTTTTAGAATTCCAAATTTATTTAGGAGAATGTTGGGGGAAGGCTCTTTTTGCGCCGCCTTCATTCCCGTATTTAGTCAATATCTGCACACAAAAGAAAAAAGCGCAACGCAAGAAATGTTAAACGCTGTTTTTAGCGCGCTGCTTATTTTACTTTTAATTGTGTGCGCATTGGGAATGTTTTTTTCGCCATGGCTTGTAAAAATTATTGTTTGGGGTTTTACAAATGACCCTGACAAATTAAATCTTACAATAGAGCTTACTCGGCTGATGTTTCCATTTGTTTTGTTTATTTGTCTGGCGGCATTTTTGCTGGCAATTTTAAATACTCTCTATTCATTTTTTTTGCCGGCGGTCGCTCCCGCTTCTTTAAGCGTTGCGGAAATTTTGTACATGCTTTGCGTTTTACCGCTTATAGTATTTGAACAAAATCAAATAAAAGGTCTGGCGCTTGCCGTTATAGCGGGAGGGCTGCTCCATTTTGGATTGCAATATCCTCTCTTAAAAAAACTTGGTTGGAAATTAAAATTTAAACTAAACTTAAAACATCCAGCCATAAAAAAAATTGCATTTTTGATGATACCTTCAATAATTGGATTATCTGTAGATCAAATAAATGCTTTTGTAGACAATATTTGCGCCTCATTTCTAGAGAGCGGCTCCATTACCGCTTTATATTATTCAAACAGAGTGATGCAATTGCCATTAGCAATTTTTGGATTGGCGCTGGCAACGGTATCGCTTCCTGCCATGAGCAAAGCCGCTTCCTTAAAAGATATAAAAACCTTAAACAATTCTCTAAATTTTTCTATAAAGCTTTCCGTTTTTGCAATGCTGCCGGCGGCAGCGGGCTTAATGGCTGTGGGCTTGCCGATTGTCAAGTTATTATTTGAACGCGGCAGATTTGACGCATACGCTTCACTCATAACAAATAAAGCGCTTTTTTATTATTCGCTCGGCTTGCCCGCATATGCCATAACAAAACTTTTGGCAAACGCTTTTTATAGTTTTTGCGACACAAAAACGCCGGTTGTCACAGCTTGCGCTTCTATGGTTTTGCATGTAATTTTATGCATTGTTTTAATGTATCCAATGCAGACGGGCGGGCTTGCTTTAGCGACAAGTTTAAGCGCTTATTTTAATTTAATTTTGCTTGCAGTTTTTTTAAGAAAAAAGCGACCTGAAATAAAAAGCTTAAATGTTTGGACATCCATTATTAAATCTCTCATCGCCGCTTTATTAGCTGGCGTGATAAGCTTTTTTGTATATGCTCAACTAAGCGCTCATTTATTTATAGGCGTGGCGGCCTCTATAATATCGGCTTGTCTAGTTTTTGTTGCGGCTGCGTTCTTGATGAAATCTGAAGAGCTGCAGATTTTTATAGACGTTATAAAAAGGAAAATTGGTTGGGCTAAAAAACCCAATTAAAATTTAATTGAGGGGAAATATGAGAAAAATTTTATTTGTGTTTTTTGTGAGCTTATTTCTTTTAATAAACTATTCTAATAGAGTTTTCGCTGATGTATTTCTTCCATTTTTTAGTGAGAAAGTTGTTGCTGTTGTTAATGGGAAAAAAATTCTCTCCAATGATTATTATTTTAATGTAGCCTTACGTTCACAAGTGAATTTGGGTAAAAAAAGCTCATATCCTATACGTTCACGTGAGGCAATAGTTGAAGGGAAAATTGACTATTTAAATTATTATATAGATAGAATGCTTATTTTACAAGCTGCAAAAAAACAAAAAATAAAACCTAATAACAAAGAAGTGGCGGCTACAATTAAAAAGATGATAAGTGAGGGAGGGAAAGATTTTGATAGATATCGTAGATCTAGAGCTATTGACAATAATGCATTAGAGAGACTTGTGCGAGAGGGATTTATAATTAATGCCTTTGAAGAAAAACTTGCCGAAGATAATAATATTTCTGCGCCAACCCGTGAGAGGATTCGTGAAGTTTACAATGAAATTCAAGCTAAAAATAGAGGCGAAAAATTAGATGTTTCTCAACAAGAAGACAATCTTATTACGCAATTGATAAACGAATTAAATGATGCTCTCGGTCCAAAAATAGAATTAAAAATAATAAGCCTTTATGTACCTACTGGTGATAACGCAGAATATCAAAAAAGATTTGACGATAAAATAGTTCAAATAAAAGAAGCTTTGAAAACTAGAGATTTTGGGGATGTTGCAGAAGAATATTCCGAAAACATGACATCAAAAATGGGAAAGGGAGATGCCAGTTCTATGTTTGGAAGAAATATATCGCAAACTAAATACGAAGAAGTTGATAAAGCAATTGCTAAACTTAAGGTTGGACAATATACTCCAGATCCCATCCAAATTGAAACTCCCAGCAATAAATATGCCGTATTTATAAAACTTGAAAAGAAGATGCGGGGCATTCCTATACAAAATATTCCATTTGATAAATTATCCAATCTACTCGCAAATGCAATATATGCATATGATATGAAAATTGTATTGGATGAGTGGCTTGCTAAAGAAAAAGAAAAATCTAAAATTGTGATATATTATTCTCCGTCGCTCGATAAATATATTTTTTGAAAATTTTGTAAATCTTTTTTGATGAACTTGTTTTTTGGAGGATTAAAAAGTGGAAAAAATAGCAAAAATAAAAACCCTCATGAATAAATTAAAAAATAATTTAAAATTCATATTAGTAGCATTGGTTTTAATATTTCTCGTGATAATTATGATGTGTTATGTATTTAATACAAAACAAAAGATTCATGAATTAGAGTATAGAATAGACGATTTAGAAGAGAAGATAGATAACTTAGAATATAAAATAGAAGATTTGAGTTATATGAACTATAGAATAGATAATTTGGAATATAGAATAAGAAAATTAAGTTACTTAATATAAAATTTTGTAATGCCTTATACTTACAATAAATAGAGTTAGAATTTAAAAGAATATAAAAACCAAAAAAAATTGCGCCCCATAAAACAGGGCGCAATTAAATAATTATAAAATCTTTATGATACTAAAATATGGTTTTATGGTTTATATGCATCTAACATTCTGTAAAAAGACGGCAAAGATTTTGTGTTGACGCCTGTTGCATAAAACGGCGCATACATAATTAATTGCGTCAATGGGATATTCTGGTATTTTTTATTTGCATAAATAACGTTTACATAATCTACAATGCTGTCATAAGTGAGAACGCCGTTTTTAAAAGCTCCGTTTAAACGCTGCTGCAATTCTCTGTATTTTTGCTGGTCTTCATCATCCCCTATAAACTTTATTCTTGCAAACATATCCACTTCACCCGACACCAACATTACCCTGTCCTGTTTACTCAATTTACCCCAATCTCTAAAATCAACCGCCATAACCTTTTCTACGCCGACTATCGCAATAAAAGCGACCGCCGCCATTAAAACAAACTTCTTCATCTTTCTCCCTCCATAATCGCTTACTTTAAGACAATGTGTGTAAAATAAAATTAAAAAATTGGCAAAATTTTTATCAAATAACCTCCTTTTATTTTATTTAATGTGGGACAAAATTTTTTTCTGGAATTAATATATGTTAACATATTTTTAAATTAAAATTCTCATCAAAATTTGCTCTTAAACTATTTTAAATATGTTTTAAATTAATTAATAAAAAGGCGGGAGGAAAAATGGAAAGTGTTTTTATAGAATTTTTAAAGGCGGCGGTTCTTGCAATTATTGAGGGGATTACTGAGTGGCTGCCGATAAGCAGCACAGGCCATATGATTTTAGCGCAAGAGTTTATACATTTAAATATGTCGGCGCAATATAAAGAGATGTTTTTTGTGGTTGTGCAGTTGGGCGCAATTTTAGCGGTGGCGGTTTTATTTTTTGCAAGGTTAAATCCTTTTTCAATAATTGATAAAAAAATATCTATTAAAAAAGAAACTTTAACTCTTTGGTTTAAAATTATTGCGGCTTGTTTGCCGGCTGCAATTTGCGGATTATTGTGGGACGATAAATTTAATGAACTTTTTTATAATTATCAAACTGTTGCGATAATGTTAATTTTGGTTGGAATAGCTTTTATTGTGGTGGAAAGCTTTGTAAAAGATGAAAATGCAAAAATCAAAAATGTGTATCAAATAACATATAAAATAGCTTTTATAATTGGTTTGTTTCAACTCGTCTCGGCGATTTTTCCGGGCACATCGCGCTCAGGCGCAACAATAATCGGCGCTTTGATTTTCGGCGTTTGCCGCACCGCCGCTACAGAGTTTACATTTTTTCTGGCGGTTCCTGTAATGTTTGGAGCAAGCGCATTAAAACTGTTTAAATTTGGATTAAACTTTACGGGCGTAGAACTTAGCATGCTTTTATTTAGCATGGCATGCGCATTTATAATTTCAGCTTTGACAATGAATTTTTTATTGAGTTATGTAAAAAAACATGATTTTAAATTTTTTGGATATTACAGAATTGTTTTGGG
>JAITCX010000145.1 GCA_031282945.1 Elusimicrobiota bacterium | reverse complement strand
AGAAAATGAAAACGAAATTCCAAATTTTCTCTTGCAAGCCGCAAAAACTTCTACGCCCATAACAGTCGCCGCCGGCCTAACTGCAAATACAGGCGCAGGGCTGGCGTTTGGGGGAGCGGTTTTATCGCTTGAGAAATTAAATAGTATTAGCGATGTTAAAATTGCCGAAAACGGCAGGCATTTTATTGATGTGCAGGCGGGAGCAAGACTTAGCGATATAAAACAAAAAGTTTTAGCTCAAAATTTTATGTATCCCCCCGATCCCACTGAACAAAATTCTACAATCGGCGGCAATATTTCCACAAATGCAAGCGGGGCGAGAGGTTTTAAATTTGGACCCACCAGAAATTATGTAAAAGCTTTGACAATCGTTTTTACAGACGGCTCTATTGCCGAAATTCAAAGAGGCCAAAACTTTGCAGATGCCAACGGCAATATCTCTTTTGCTTCAAGCAAAGGGATCAAACATATAACCTTGCCAAAATATAAACTCCCTGAAATAAAAAATTCCGCCGCCTATTTCAATCATCCTTTTTGCGATGTTATTGACGTTTTTATCGGCTCGGAAGGAACGCTTGGCGTGATAACAAATATTTCGCTTTTTGTTTTACCTAAATACAAAAATATTTTTAGCGGTATAATTTTTTTTAATGATGAAAATACGCTTTTTAATTTTGCAGACGATATAAAAAACAAAAAAAATAATATCAATGCGCTAGCTTTAGAATATTTTGATAAAAACACTTTGGATTTTATTAGAGACGATTATTTGCAAGTTCCAAATTCTTGCCAAGCTTTAATGTTTGAACAGGATATTTATACCGGAGATGATGAGGACGAAATTTTGCAAAAATGGACGGATTTAATTGACTCTTACGGCATTAATTTTGAAGATGTTTGGTTTGCCGGCGATTTAACGCAAACGCAAAAATTAAGAGATTTTAGACATAAAATTCCTCAAAAAACAAATGAAATAGTTCATAAAACAGGAATTAGAAAAGTTGGATCGGATTTTGCTGTGGAACAAAAATATATTAAGCAAATAATAGATTTCTGCCATAGCGAATTTCACAAAAGCAACCTTTTAAACCTTATTTTTGGTCATATCGGCGAAAATCATTTGCATGCAAATATTATTGCTAAAACTAAAGATGAATTTTTGTATGCGCAAGAAATTTATAAAACTATTGTGCAAAAAGCCATAAGTTTTGGCGGCACGGTTTCTGCCGAACATGGCATTGGAAAAACAAGACTCATTTTTTTGGAACAAATGCTTGGAACGAATGCTTTAATTGAAATGGCAAAATTAAAAAAAAGTCTAGACCCTGCTGCAATTTTAGGCAGAGGTAATATCTTTTCAAAAGAGTTATTGGATAGGGTTTAAGTTTAACGGTTTATTATTTCGTTTAATTTTTCTTTAGGAAAATTTGTTGTAACAATTTTAGGATTTTTAATTGCCTGAAATTGCAAAAATTCTCCAAAAGTCTTTAATGCCCGTTCATCCAATTTTTTACTTTTTTGCGTAATTAAAAATGAATGTTTCCCATTTTCTTTTATATGCAAAAATTCTATATTTTTATTTTCGTAAACTCTTTTAAAGTTTTTCTTGTTTTCTATAGAATTTACCGTGATAAAACAAAAAATAAAACCGACTAAAATAATTGCGCCAAAAATCAAAGCTTGTTTTATTTTAAAAAGGACAAAGCCGAGCACAAATGTAAAATAAGTAAAAACTTGCCAAATTGCAGGTTTTGAAATTTCTAAACAAGCGTATTTCATCTGCCCAAAAAAATATGTTATCCAAATAAGCAAGGTAAGAGTATTTTCTAAGATGAAACTTACGATTTTAGCTAAAAAGTCTGAGATAAAAGAAAGAAAATAAAAAATAAAACCGCCTGTCGTTATAAATCCTATCATTGGGGCAACGGCTATATTTGCGAGTAAAGAGATTGTAGAGATACGTCCAAAATAATAGGCGCACATTGGAGTTATTAAAATTTGGGCGGCGACAGTTAAACACAAAACTCCTATAAAAAATTTAATAAGAGCATTTTTATTTTTTCTAAAAGGTTTATAGAGTTTCTCATAAAAACAGACAATGCTTATAGTTGCGATATACGACATTTGAAAAGAAATGCTAAACAGTTGTTGAGGGGCGCCAAGCAAAATTATAAGAGCGGACAATGCCAGCGAATTAAAAATTAGCGGCGCTCTGTCCAAAGATAAACATATTAAAATACAAGAAAACATTATGCCTGCCCGCAAAACGGGAGGGTTGGCGCCTGTCGCTAAAACATATAAAAATATAAATGGTATCGTAAATAAAAAAACGCATTTTATGGGCAATCTAAAAATTTTAAAAATAATTATAAATATGCCTGCTACAAATGCAACGTTCATTCCGCTTACAACCAAAATATGCATTAATCCCGCATCAATAAAAACATTTTTTGTTTGTTCATCCAGTCCTGATTTATCGCCAATAATAATGGGTTTTAAAACATCCGCTTGCTGCGGTTTTAAATATTTATCTATTTTATCAACGATGTTTTTACGGATGCTAAAAGCCAGTTTTTTTATTGGGTTGGGTTTTGAATCTATAAACTCAAAAGTTTTAGGATACATTGTTGTATAAATCCCTTCGCGTTGCAAATATTTTTCATAATCAAATGTTAAAGGAAAGAGCGCTTTTTGGGGTAAACTCAATTTTCCCTCTATATGAATTATATCGCCGTAAGAGACCTCATAATATTTACTGAGGGAAACCAAAATATTTTCTTCAATGAAATTATTGGAAACTTTTGAGGTTTTGAGAATAAATCTATTTGCATGTTCTGCAGGTTCGGGCAGACTCACAATTGTTCCCTCAATAGACACTTCTTGATTATTTTTTGCAAACTCAAAAAGCCTGCTTTGATTTTGAGGTAAAAAAAATCCCGATAGTTCAGCAATAATTATTGCCAAAACATAAATAGCGAAAATGAGGATTATGGGACGGCGCGCTATCATAAAACCTCCTTAAAAAATACAGAAATTTTGATTAGGCAAAGAAATTAAATAGATAATTGAAAAGCAAAATGAAAAGTAAAAAGTTAAAAAGTAATGATTTACGGATATAAAGGTTTGTTAAAATTTGAGATAAGAATAAAAATATTTATTAATAATTAAGAGGGCGCGCTCATCTTTATTTTAATTTGTTGTGCGTCCTGAGTTACTAAAATTTAGGTAAAGCGTCTGTTTATGCAAAAAAGTTTTATGTTGTTTTTATCTTTGTCGTTGTTGTGTCGTACCTTTCTCCGCGCTCTTTCGGTTTTGCAGCGGAACGGAGCGTGTGCAAGAATTTTTTTATTTTTTGTTGTGTCGTTTTCTTTGTCGTGTCGTACTCTCGCCTGCGCTCTTTGGTTGGGTGTCGCAAAGAAACCCTAACGCCAATATTTGCGGCATCTTTTGCGGAATTTATGTGTCAAGAAAATTTGCACGTCCATCTTACGAGGACGTTCTGCATTTTCTTTCCTTTAAATTCCACAAAATCTGCGGCAAATATCGGCATTATAGATTTCTTGCAACACCCAGTTTTTTAGCCTAGCGAAAGCGGCAAAGCGAATGTCTATGCGAAAAGTTTTTTTATGTTGTTTTTGTCTTTGTTGTTGCTGTGTCTTTGTTGTTGTCGTGTCTTTGTCGTTGTTGTGTCGTACCTTTCTCCGCGCTCTTTTGGTTTTGCGGCGTAGCGGAGCGTAAGCGCTGCTATGCGAGAAATTTTTTTCG
>JAITCX010000142.1 GCA_031282945.1 Elusimicrobiota bacterium | reverse complement strand
TATATTAAGGTGGCTTTTCCAGCTTATAAAAGAATTCCGCACAGCATTAGCGCTTTTCGGGTTGAGCTGCCAAACGGCCAACAAGTAAATTCTTATTTAGCTCAAGACCTCGCTACAATTGCAGAGAAAACTCTAAAAGATGAAGTTGCAAAAATCTATGCAAAAACTATCGCCGCAGCGGTAATAAAATATATTGCGGCCGCTCAAGCGGCTAAAGCTGTTGAGGAACAGACTAATAATGCATTGTTAGGGCTTCTAGCAAAAAAAGCGCTCAATGTTACTATGGCTATGTTTGCAAGGGCGGACACAAGAACATGGGTAACTTTACCGTCCAATATTTTAATGTCTAGATTTTTTATGCCGGTGGGAACTCACGAAATAACAGTCTATTTTTTAAATGCAAATTTGAAC
The DNA here is from genome assembly GCA_031282945.1 of Elusimicrobiota bacterium. Lineage (GTDB taxonomy): Bacteria > Elusimicrobiota > Endomicrobiia > Endomicrobiales > Endomicrobiaceae > JAITCX01. Next base: position 2,396 of record JAITCX010000142.1, on the reverse strand, counting down.
GTTGTTAAGACGCAAAAAATAACGGTGCAGGTTGTAGATGGGCAAAAAACTTTTGTGGCTTTGGAGAGTTTGAAATAGGAAATTTTCATACTAAGAATAATGACTTTATAGAATTTTATCAAACGCCGCATTTCAAATTTTTTGCAAAAAAGAGTTGGTTGATTTCCCGAAATTATAAAGCGTAAATTTATATTTTTATTATTTGCTTATGGCAAAAAGGATTTTTTTACATTGAAAATAGAAACTCTTAAAATAGGAAATATTACTCTTAGTTCCAATATAATTTTAGCGCCTATGGCGGGCATTACGGATTTGCCTTTTAGGGTTATGGCTAAAGCAGGCGGAGCGGGGCTTGGCTGCACGGAAATGGTTTCCGCCAAAGCTTTAGCTTATGTAGACAAAAAAACCAGAGAGCTGATGACAATAGATGCGGGGGAACGGCCTGTGAGCATACAGATTTTCGGCGCGGATATTGACTCCATGACAACTGCGGCAAAAATTGTTGAACAATCGGGCGCGGATATTTTGGATATAAATTTAGGTTGTCCAGTGCGCAAAATAGCCAAATCTGGAGCGGGCGCAAAACTTACTTCAAATGAAAAATTGACTGCGCAAATTTTAGAAGCTGTTGTGAAAGCTGTGAAAATTCCTGTAACTTTAAAAACTAGACTTGGTCCAGAGCCTGAGCAAAATACAGCCGCTAGAATATTAAAAATTGCCTATGAATGCGGCATAAAAATGGCGGCTTTGCATGCAAGGTATACCATAAACGGCCATAGCGGCGCGCCTGATATAAATGCATTTAAGGGAGCTTGTTTTGATTCAAAAATACCGATAATTGCAAACGGCGGAATTGACTTTTCTAATGCGGGCGATTTTTTATCGGCTGACAATTGCGTAGGGTTAATGATTGGGAGGGGAGCGATTGGCAATTATTCCATTTTTTCTAGGTTGCAAAAATTTTTAGATACAGGGGTGATAAATCAGGAACCGCCGCTTGAGCAAAAAATGTCATGGCTTGTTGAACATGCGCGCAAGGCAAATGCATATTATGCAAACGGCAGAGGTTTAATTATAATGCGCAAAACACTGCCTTATTATTTTAAAGGTTTACCGAATTGCCATAAAATAATAGGGGAGTTAAATCAGGTTTCAACAATTGAGGAGTTTGAGAAGGCAGTGGGAGAATACTTAGGGTGAGTGATATAGGATTTACAATAGTTTTCTTTTAAAAAGAGAATTAAGAACTAAATATTTTTATTTTTTTGTGTGGGAAAAGCTATTTAAAGAGCAATTTAGACAATTTGTTGTTTTTGTTATTTATTATTGTATATTTATATATTTTTCTGCGCCCTACTTCTATAACAAATTAAAAAATAATTATAACGTTGTTGAAAAATTTGCAATATTTTTTTCTCGTAAAGCATTTGAATATGTTTATAGATTTGCAAGGACAATAATATTGAATTTTCAAAAATTAAAGAATAAATATTTTTATAATTAAGGAGGATGACTTTGTTAAACGATAAATTGGAAACAAAGATCTATTATATTCTTACAAGCTGCATTGCAATAATTTTTGCATTAGAATTATTTTTTATTTTTAGCAATAAATATGTGTCCTCACATTTAGGTATTGGAGAAGGGTTAATGTTCATTACATCGGGATATGCTTTTACGCAAGGATTAAATAATGAGCTTTTTGTAAGCGCATTTGGCGGATTCTTTGAGTTGGTATGTGGAACGGCTTTTAATTTTTTAGATTTTTTTAATTTGGGGATCAATAAAATTCTTTTTACAGTTTCTTTATTTTTTTCTGCAATAAATCTTTTTTTATGGGGGCTAATAAGAATTTTTACAAAATATAAAATTCCATTTTTATGCGTATTGCTTTTAGCGATGTTTTCGCCATGGAGCATGCACCTTGAGATGCTGATGCCTACTGAAATACATAATCCGCTTATGTGGGGAGTATGTCTTCTGCAAATGGTTTTTTCTGTAATAATTTGTAAGGATGGAATTAGCCAAATTTCCAATAAAGAAATTATAAAAATAGCAATAATACAGGGGTTGTTTCTAATTGTAGCTTTAAACTATAAAATAAATTTTTTTATGGGAATGACGCTTGTTTGCTTAAGCCCAATTTTTTATTTAAATCGTAGTCAAGCGTTAAGATATATAGTGTGGATTTGCATAACAATTATCGCTTCAATAATCGTGATTAGCTTAATATCCAATTATAATTATCTTGCTTATTTCAAATATGTAATATTGAGCGGGCAAGACAAAGGTTGGGGTGAACATGAAACAACAACAATATTTAGAACTTTCTTTATTGGTTTTATTTTTTTTATTGCTTTATGGGTTATGTTGGCATTGAATAAATTATTGTCCCT
>JAITCX010000081.1 GCA_031282945.1 Elusimicrobiota bacterium | reverse complement strand
ATCCTCTAAAATCTCCGAAATTTTTACAGCGTCTTTTGCCGTTGTAATAATTATTCCCCCTGCGCTTTTTTCAAAAAATTCTCTCAATAGTTTTTGATTATAACTTTGATGATCTTTTAAACAAAAGTAATCGCTAACTGCAAATCCCGCATTTTTTAAAGTTTCATTAAATCCTTTATTAAATCCAATTCCGCTCAATGCAAATATTTTTTTTCCTTTAAAAAAATCCTTGTCTACATTTTCTAGTAAATCTATGGTTTTAATTTCATAACCGCCATAATAACTTTCTAGTATCGGACAATTTGCAAAGTTTGCAATTTTCGCTTTAAGAATATTTAATCTTTCAGGCGCAACTAAATTTGTATTTGTTATAACAATTATCTGCGCTTTCCTTAAACTCTTTAAACTTTGCCGCAAAATTCCCGCCGGAATAATATAGCCGTTGCCAAAAGGATTTGCGGCATTTATGCATACAATATCCATGTTTCTTTTTATTGCCCAATGCTGAAATCCGTCATCTAAAATATAAACATCCGCCTGACTTTCTTTGCTAAAACGCAAAGCGTTTGCATATCTATTTGCGCCCACAACCACCATAGCGCCCGGCGCGCTTTTTGCAATCAATAGAGGTTCATCCCCAACCTCTTGCGTCAAAAATTTATTAGGATCAGAAATCAAAAAAGCTTCTTTGCTTTTACGCCCAAACCCCCGCGTTAAAACTGCAACCCTTAAACCTTGCTGCAAAAGTAAATTTGCTAAATCTATAACTATCGGCGTCTTGCCGCTTCCGCCCCATGTAATATTTCCAACGCTTATAACAGGTTTAGGAAGTTCATGTTTTTTTGTTAATTTTCTATCAACTTGAGATAAAAAACTATACAGGAAAGAAAAAGGCAATAATATTTTAGGCATTTTTGTCCTTGCGGTTTTGCTCAAGCTGCCACAACTTTATATATTTCATCAAAGTATAAAAATATGCATACAACATCGCTAAAATAAATCCCGTTTTTTTATCTAAAAATCCGCGCTTAAAAATAAACATTTTTAAAAACATATTCAATGGATTGAAAATAAAATTATATATTTTTGCGCGCTTGCCGCGGGCAAACATTTGCTGGGCGGACAAACCGCTGTACTGATCCGATTTCTTTATAAATTGCTCAACATTGTCATAAGAATAATGCAAAATGTCGCCTGAAAAATATTGTTTGCGTTCTCCTTTATAATCTATATCTTCATGCACAAGCTGATTTTTATATTGAGCTTTCTTTTTATTAAAAAGCACGGGATGCCTATAATCCGGATACCACCCCGAATGCATAATCCATCTATTTATAAAAAATGTTTTGCGGGGAGCAAGATAAATATCGGCGGTAGGATTTTTAAGGGCTTGCAAAATTTCAATTTTTAGTTCGGCGCTAATGCATTCATCGCTATCCAAACATAAAACCCAATCATAAGTTAAACAGGTGAGCGCAAAATTTCTTTGCGCTCCAAAATTTTCAAATTTATGCTCAACAATTTTTGCTTTAAAATGCGCGGCAATCTCGCAAGTTTTATCGCAACTAAAATCATCCACAATAACAATTTCATCAGCCCATTGTATACTTTCTAGGGCTTTATAAAGATGCGCCTGCGAATTTTTTGTGATAATGTATGCCGAAACTTTTTGCATTGTTAGTCCTTAAAAAAACAGCCTCCTAAATAATATTTAGGAGGCCGTTTCATAAAATGAAATATTAAAGAATTAAAGCGTTTTTTTTGCAAGAGTTGTATACTTGTCAGCGGTGAGCATAAGAAAAGCCTCGGCAAAGTTTATGGAAGTGTCCTCAATTTGACCCCAATACTGACTTATCCCTTGAGCAATTTTTACATAGTCGCGCACCGCCCCTCTCTGAATCTGATTTACATATTCCAGAATTTGTTTTTTCTTGGCGGCAAACTTTGAAATGTCTATAAGCGTATTTGGAAGTATTGGCAAAAAAGATGAATAGGCGAAAACTAAAAAATCTAGCGATTCTTTTTGTTTTATTTTAACAAGCGCTTTGGAAATAGCTCTGTTAGCAGGGTCTAATTCTAGCATTGAGGGAACAAAAACAATATCAGGATTTACTTTGGAAAGGAGATTGGAAAGCGTTTGCTGAAATTTAACTTTATCAAAATTGTTCTTTTTATAAGGCGTAAAATGAACATTTTTGGCGCCTATCGCATGCGCAACTTTTTCATATTCTTGAACATCCTCACTATTTGAAACGCTACAATATAATATATCAACCTGACCGCCTTCACTGATATGCTTTAAAAGCGTCCCGCCGCAACCCAAAACTTCGTCCCCAACATTTACAACTACCGCTAAAACATTTTGACCCGGCAGCTCGGGACGTAAGGTTATTTTATAGTCCAGAAACGGTTGAACTTTCTCATAGAGTTTAAATATAGTGCGATTTTTTAAATAATTCATTAAAGAAAACTCCTTTGGCTTTTTTTTATTACATTATTTATATTATACATATTTCTCTTTTTGAAAAAAGAGAAACAGAAAAACTAACGGCGGTTAAAGCTTAATTCTCTCCTTGAAAAAGAGAGACAGAAATTTCTTTCTCTTAAAAAAACGACACTTGCAACTTGCTTCTCTTTTCTGTAAAAGAGAAACAGAAAAGTAACGCTATTTAAACTTATTTCTTTATTTTTTATTTTTGCGCTTCCTTTTTATTTTTTAGCCACGCGCCATGCGAAAATTTTTTTCGCCCCCGCGCCGACTCTACTCTTAACGTGACAGACAGCAGTCTGTTCTGCCACGCCCGCGTGGGTGAGGGCAAGAGAAACTTCCAGTTTCCCTTGCCCTCTTG
>JAITCX010000064.1 GCA_031282945.1 Elusimicrobiota bacterium | reverse complement strand
ATCAATGCCGCATTTTTCTACACGATGAATGTTCCTAAACCTCTGCACTTGCTTTTCACATATGTATATTTATTCAATACAGGAATTCTGCGGAAGTTCAACGGGAAAGTGGAACAACTCATCAGCGCCGATACATTGCAATTTGATGATTACAGCAAGTATGACGCTTCCGCTTTTGACGAGGAAAAGAAAAAAGAGGCGCGGGCTAAAAAATTTCCCAAGGACGGCAGGAAGGCTTATGAGATAGGGAGGAGGTTGGGGGGATTTGAGAGATAGTCAATATATAGATTTTTATAATTTCGATTGTTTTTATAGCGATAAAAAATTTAATGACAATAAGGATGGTTTAGATAAGAGGGCGAAGGATCTCCCATAAAAGTCTTTGTTCCTTTTTATAACTTATATCACTTGAGGAATTTCTTGTATAATTTCTCCATTTAGTTTTTTACCATTTAAATATTTATTACGCTTTATGCCGTCCGCTCCCCATGTTCCCCATTGTTTAAAGAAGAAAGCGGCGCTTTGCTGATGGCATTGTTCTTTGATATTTTCAACCCAACTTTGTTTCATTAGACGTCCGTTTACTCCGCTTTCTCCGCCAACAATAACCCAATTAATATTTTTTAAATTTAGTTTTCCTAAATCATTTAATAATGGCTCGCAAGACAAAAAACGAATCCTTGCTGATTTTAATTTTCTCAAATCGTCAATTCGTTTTTTATATTCTTTTGCTTCAACGGTAATCCCAAGCCATACATTATTTGGGACATTACGCGTTTTAAAATACTTTAACATTCTTTCGCTTCTTTTAGTTAGCAATTGATATTTATGTTGCGGCGTATTTTTAATAATCTGCATTATCTTATCAATAAAATGAAATGGAACAGCTTTATTAAAAATATCACTCATAGAACAAACAAAAATAGCTGCAGGCATTTTCCAAGATAAAGGCTCTGTCAAACATTTTTCGTGCAATGTTAGATTGAAAGCATTTTTATATTTATCTTGTCCCATTGCGCATAATCTATTCGCCATAGACATAGCATAACAATTTTTACAACCTGCCGAAATTTGGGTACATTCTGTTATTGGATTCCAAGTTTTTTCTGTCCATTCTATTTTTGTAGTTTTCATTTTATCACCTCCAATTAAACCATTGTGCATTTTTCCTGCGTTTTTTATCAATATTAAAAGGTTCATTTTAGAAGTCTAATCCCAATCCCCCGCAAACCCGCCTTCTGTAAATTCAAAGTTCTCGGCGCCGCATTCCGGACATCTCCATTCACCGTTTTGATTGTCTTTATAAATTAACTTAATTTTGCCATCCTTGCGCTCCCTTAGCGATACCATAAGCAAAGACGACTGGCAGTGCAAACAATGATAATCGGGCTCATACTCTTGGGTCGGCGACTTCAATTTGAAATAAAATAGATTGGCAAGCCTCTTGCATTTTGGACAAATGTAAAGCTCATGACCATATGTTTCCGGCTCAGCTCCAGATTTTATTAGTGCAAATGCACGATCCTTTATGGATTTACTCTCTACTAAATCCAACAGAAGCGGCTTACCATATTCATATAGTCCATCGGGAAACGCCACGCTCCACCTCTGTTTATTGCCGCTGGGTTTGCCGTAAAAGACTGCATTTGGGGAAGACGCCATCATACCCACGCCTTCCGTGACATATAGTTTATAGCCGCATTTAGCGCATTTTATTACATACATTACTCCCATCACTTCACCTCTTTGAGCGTCTTACCGCTTTTGGTTTTCCACTCTTGGTTTCCATTTGTCGGCGCGCCAAGGACAAAAGCTGAGGCGCCGGAGGGGGTCTCAAATAGAACATCCTTTTGCAAGACGCTGTTACTATCAATATATTTTTTATTATCTTTGCGTAATTTCCTTACATAATCACTGCAGCTTGGGACGGTATCTTTTCGGATGACGCTGCCTGAAAGTACAACAAACCCTTTGCTCGTAAGGCAGCCCTTTGCATTTGCGCCGCTTCTTTTTATAAAGAAGGTCGGCCTGTCCGATTTGGTCCGCGACACCTCTGGCGGCGCTGGCGCTATAGACTCTAATAAAGGCTCAAACACTTTATATCCAAACGTTCTCATCACGATTTTGGCGTAATCTATGAACTCTTCCAACTCACTCTCTTTTTCCTCCGTGATTTTAGCGTAGGACATGTTGGCGTTCTTGATCGCATAACGTTTTGCGGCAAGCGCCATATTTGTAAAACGATCTTCAAGATAGCTTATCTCGCTGGGACCGAATGAATTATTTGAAGTCGTGAACACGACCGCCTCCGTCCAGTAATTCTTGTCGGGATTGCGCTTATGCTCCCGCAACCGACCGAGAATCCCTTCGCCGTTTTTGCGTATTGCCGCCTGCCCGATGTAGACGGCGTTCTCATTGGTTTGGGGGGAAATGCCAAACAGGAAGTAAACGCCGCTCTGCGAGAGCTGCTCATGCTCCTTATTATTACACTTATCCAACTCTATACGCGGAATCTTATATGCCGCGCCGATCCAATTGGAAATGGTACATTTAATGCGGCCGTTAGGGTCGCCGTCTATCAAAAACAGATGTATGTTTTTTCCTTTTGCAGCCATTGTCATTTACCTCCAGTCTTATTTGGTTTTGATGCTTCCAAAACATTATTCATTTACCCCTCACCTGCCGCCGCTATGGCGATATTTCAGACGGAACCTCTTATCCCATTAAACAGCTTTTTAGCACAGGTCTTTTTGTCTTGTTTTAATGTGCCGTTGTGATAATCTTTTTGCCAATTTTTGATAATTTGAGTATGAGGTAAAATTTGAGAGGTCGGGATGAGTTTTGCTTTTTCTTTTAATTTGTTGCGCCCAAATAAACTTGCCATTTTTGACATCCTAATTTTAATTTAAATTTGCAAAAATTACTTAAATAAAAATTGCCGCTCAATTTCTTGCGCTAACTT
>JAITCX010000043.1 GCA_031282945.1 Elusimicrobiota bacterium | reverse complement strand
GATAAATTGGGAAGCCAAAGCGTTATTTTTGATGAGAGATTTCATTATCCAAAAGCTGAAGTTTTAGCGCATCTTGCTCAGGAACTGCCGCTCCAAAATTTTTCAAAAATAGAACCTCTTTACATTCGGCGCAGCTGGGCAGAAGAATCGCAAAATAAAAAAAAGCAATAAACATTTATTATTTTATAACGCATTTTAGATAAAAAATTGTAATGCACTTGCTTATTGTTTGAAGGATGATTAAACAATAAATACAGCGCTAAATTATAAGAGAAAAAATAATTAATTAAAATTAGATAAATTATAAATAAGCGATTGCATATAAAAATATCGTATTCCAAACGTTAATTGATTCAAAAATAGTTTTGAGATTTTATAAAGCGTTCACAATTTTTAGTTTTAGCCATATCGTAATAAAGGAGTATTTATGACAAAGTCATATCAAGTTTTAGCGCGCAAATATCGTCCCTCAAAATTTGAAGATGTTATGGGTCAAGATCATATTTGCCAAATTTTAAAAAATGCTATAGAAAGCGGCCGCATAGCAAACGCCTATTTATTTAACGGTCCGCGCGGATGCGGAAAAACTACAATGGCCAGAATTTTTGCAAAGGCATTAAATTGTCAAAACGGACCAACTGCCGAACCTTGCGGAAAATGCCCCAATTGCATAGAAATATCCCAAGGCTCTAGTTTGGATGTTATAGAACTTGACGGCGCCTCAAACAGAGGCATTGAGGAAATAAGAGAGCTGCGTTCTAATGTAAATTTTGCCCCCGCAAATTCAAAATATAAAATCTATATTATAGACGAGGCGCATCAAATTACGCCCGCCGCTTTCAATGCGCTTTTAAAAACTTTAGAGGAGCCGCCCGCTCATGCGGTTTTTATCATGGCAACTACCGAACAGCACAAATTTCCTATCACAATTTTATCGCGCTGCCAACGTTATAGATTTAGACTGCTGTCGTCAAAAGACATGACGGCGGTTATAAAAAATATTGCAAGCAAAGAAAATTTTGAAATAGACGATGCAGCTTTAGATATTATCATCAGCGCTTCGGGCGGATCAATGCGCGATGCGCTAAGTTTATTAGATCAGGTGGTTGCCTCAGGCGCAAGTAAAATCGACGCTCCGCTCTTGAGAGATATTTTGGGCGTTTTGTCTAAAGAAACTTTAACAGATACGGTTGATAAAATTTCTGAGGGAGATGTTAAAGGTTTGATAGAAATTGTTGAATCTGTTGTCGGGGAGGGATTTGACGTTTTGCAATTTGCAAAAGATTTGCGTTCATATTTAAGACAAATGATGATATTTTCAATTAGTCCAGATATTTTGGATATTTCCGCTTCAGATAAAAAACTTTTTGAGGCGCAAAAAGATATTTTTACCCAAACTCGTTTTATAAGGATGAACAATTTAATTTCTAAAGCTATAGAACAAATGCATTGGCATGATCAACCTCAAATTTTGCTTGAGATGACATTGTTGAAAATGGCGCAAGATTATTATGATATTGGATCAATTGTAAAAAAAATTACAGAGCTTGAAAAAAAATTTGCCTCTCAAGAGCCGTCCGCAGAGCCAAATGCCTTTGCCGTTAAGCCGCCTGCAAGGCAAAATCCTCCAGATGATGATTATCAAAAACCTCCTCAGCAAAACGCACAACAGCCTGCGGCGGTGCCAAATTTTACGCCGTCTGATTTGAAGTCTGTTTGGCAAAAAGCCCTCAGCGAAATCACAAATAAAAATATGCTTGCAATGCCGTTAATGGATTTGGCGTTTACCCAAGAAGCTGATAAAATAATTTTAACGGCATCCAATAATTTTATTTTAGAAACCGCCGCAAAATTTAAAGATCAACTAAAAACATTGATTAGTGATTATGCAAATAAAACAGTGGAGCTGGAAATAATTTTGAAAAGCCTAATGCCAAAAGCCGCAGCCCCGCAAACAAATGCAAATTTTTCCCAGCAGACGCAAAGCGATCAAACTCAAGTTAACGATGAAAATGCAGACGACATAGCAGTAGAAAAAACTGACGAGGCGCTTGTTTTAGATGAGGCTGAGCGTCCCGAACAAAATTTAATAGACGATGTTCCTGACAATATAAAAGAGATGGCGCAAGCTTTTGGCGGAACGGCAAAAAAGACAGGTAAGAAATGAACAGACCGCAAGCAATTGAAAGAATGATGCAAATAATAAAACATTTCCCGGGCGTTGGACCAAAAATGGCGGAACGAATTTCTTATCACATTTTGAGAATGCCCGTTGAACAATCAGATGCTTTGGTGGATGCAATTATGCAGGCGCGCAGCACAATGAAATATTGCAGCATTTGTTTTAATTTAAGCGAAAGCGATCCTTGCCCAATTTGCGCCGACAGCGATCGTGACAGAAAAACAATTTGCGTTGTAGAAACGCCCCAAGATTTAATTGCCGTGAGCAAAGTAAAAGATTATAAAGGTCTATATTTTGTTTTGGGAGGAGCGCTCTCCCCGCTTGATGCAATCGGGCCGCAAGATTTGCGCATAGATTCATTGCTAAAACGTATAAAAGATGAAGCCATAACAGAAGTGATTCTTGCAACCGACACCGACGCAAAAGGCGAAACAACTGCCCTCTATCTCGCCCAGCTCATAAAAGAAATGCATGTTAAAGCTACGCGGCTTGGATACGGTTTGCCAGTCGGCGGAGACATAGAATATGCAGACGAGATAACAATTTCACGCGCTATCGCTGGAAGGAAGGAAATGTAATGAGGAAAGCAAATTGTTTGGAGCGGAGCGAATCCTTTAAAATAAATATTGCAACTTTTTTGAAGGTAAAAATATGACAAAATATGAGAATATACGGAAAGAGGAAACATTAAAAGCAAAGATTGCCGCTGATTATTTTTCTAATTTTGATTATGAGCCAAATCTAAACAATATAGATTTTGTGATTTGCCAAAAGAAAAAACGAAGTGATTTATTTATTGAAGAGCCGCAAAATCAAAAATATTATTTTTGGGCTGAAGCTAAAAAAGGCAAGCATGATATTTTTGACATGCTTACACAACTTATATTGACATGTGAAAAAGCTTATAGAAGTAATGAATATTATGCTCCCCCGTGGATTGGTTGTTTTGATCAAAACAAAATTACTTTTGCGGAATTTCATGAGATATTGTCTATTTTTAATGAACCAGATTTTAATTGGAATACCGTTCCTTCAAATTATAGAAGTCAGGAATTCCAGAAAGCTTGTCAGAATATAAAAAAATTATTAGGGAATAAAATTATAACCTTCACCTTTGGAGATGAAGATAAAGAAATAAAAGAATTTATTAAAAATAATTTTACAAATTCCCCAGAAAATCACATAAAAATTCCAATTACCAAAGATAATTTTATACAGATTTTTAATAAATGGGAAAAAGAAGTAAAACCATCCATAGCTTTATCAAAAGACGAATGGAAGGATTGTGAACAGGATGGAATATTAGATTGTGATTTTTATTGCGCTGATATTATGAGTTTTGGCGGAAATGCAATCCCCATGGCAAAAAAATTAAAAATTATTTTAGAAAATGATCAATATGTATTTAAAGATAAAGAAAAAATTAGGTATGGTAAATTTCCTACTTTTAATATTGATTTTTGTGATAATGGAGAGGCATATAAACGTTTTTGGAATAAATATAAAAGACCACCTATTGAAACTTATCAACATTATATTATTGATCGCCGTGATTTGTTAGTTCCTGAAAATATTAGGCAAAGTAGAGGTTCTTTTTTTACACCTCCAATTTGGGCTGATAAATCAAAAAAATATCTAAAAAAAGCTTTTGGCGATAATTGGGAGGATGAGTATTATCTTTGGGATTGTGCTGCCGGAACAGGAAATTTACTTGCTGGTTTAACAAATAAATATAATGTGTGGGCTTCAGATATTGAAGAAGGCAATGTTAGTAGAATGAAAAGTTTTATTGATGATAAAAAACTTGATTTGCTTTCCAATCATGTATTTCAATTTGATTTCTTAAATGATGATTTTGATAAACTTCCACTTGAACTAAAAAAGATAATTGATGATCCTCAAAAACGTAAAAAATTGATTATTTATATAAATCCGCCTTATGCGGAAAATGGCGCCGGACTAGCTAAAGGCGCTGGAAAATCGGGCGTTTCTATGGGAAGTATGGTTTATAATAAGTATGTTAGAATTTTAGGGAATGCGTCAAGGGAATTATTTGCTCAATTTTTTACTCGTATTTGTTTAGAGATTTCTAACTGTAAAATTGCATCTTTTGGTAAATTAAAATATGTAAATGCGCCAAATTTTGTAAGGTTCAGACAGATTTTTAGAGGTCTTTATATGGGTGGATTTATTTGTCATTCTGTTACTTTTGAGAATGTTAAGGGAAAATTCCCTATTTCGTTTCTCATTTGGGATTTAGAAAATAAAAAAAATATAGATAAAATAACCTGTGATGTAATGAATAAAAAAGGTGAAGTTGAAGGTCAAAAAGAATATTATTCATATAATAAGAAATATATAAATGATTGGATCGCTCATTTTAAAGTAAATACAGATACTATTGGAACTTTATTTTTCAATAGTAATGATTTTCAACATTATAATTTTACTTATCTTTCTTTACTAAAAGATGCAAAAAGCATTACAGCATTTTCAATAAATGGTGAAAATTTAATTGAAGCTTCAATGTATTTTTGTGTCCGCCTTTGTATTGTCCCGACTTGGCTTAACAAAAGCGATCAGTTCTCATATCCCAATAACCTATGGCAACAAGATGAGGAATTTCAAAATGATTGTTTAACATTTACTTTGTTTCACAATAAGAACCTTGTCTCATGTCATGACGGAATAAACCACTGGATACCCTTTAGTGAAAAAGAAGTTGATGCAAAAGAAAAATTTGATTCAAATTTTATGAGTGAATTTCTCGGGGGGGGGGGGGGGGGCGGGGGGTGTATTTTTTGTCTGTATGAGAAAAGTGTTTTT
>JAITCX010000015.1 GCA_031282945.1 Elusimicrobiota bacterium | reverse complement strand
GTCCGCCCCGCTTTATCAATCATTGCTTTATGCGTATGCCCGTAAAACATATAATCAGCTTCATGATCTATAAACCCTAAAGGCCTGTGCGACATAACAATAATTTTGCCGGCAGTTTTAAATTTATACGGCTCAACATTAATCGATCCAAAAACTGAAATAATATTTTCCATGCCCACTCTGTCAAAATCATTGTTGCCGAAAACCGCAATAAATCCGCACTTTAATTTTTCAAATTGTTTGGCATTTCTCGTCAAAGAAAAATCTCCGCAATGTAAGACTAAGCTTACGCCGCGGAGATTAAAAAAGTCTATAGCTTTATCTATTGCCAAACTATCATTATGACTATCTGACAAAATTCCAATAAGCATTATACCGCCTGCACTTCCTTTACCTCAGGAACATTGCTTTTTATGGCTTCCGTCACCCCAAATTGTAAAGTCATTTTCGCCATTGGACAATGCCCGCAAGCTCCCGTCAGCTTAACCTTCACAATTCCGTCATCGCTCACATCTATAAGCTCAATATTTCCCCCGTCAGCCGCTAAACTCGGCCTCACCGTCTCAAGCGCCGCCTCAACTTTCTCTTTTATGCTCATAGCTCCTCCTTTAAAAATGCCCGAACCTGCAAAAAGCAAATTCGGGCAATATTGTTAAATCCACCCTCAAACTTAGATTTTACTAAATTTATTAGGTTAAACTAAACTAACAGATATTTAAGCTACAACGCCCGTCTTGCCAAGCTCGGCGCGTCTTTGCAAAATCGCCCAATTATCATCAACTTGTTTTTGAATACGCTCTAAGATATGCGCATTTTCAGGCTTAAATAAATGTTTAAATCTGCCCTGCAATTTCAAAAATTCTGTGACAGGTTTTTTCTCTTTGGGGAAAATATTTATTTTGTAAACGCCGCGTTCAACTTCATAAGCAGGCCACAAACAAGTTTCCATTGCCAAACGCCCAATATTCATTGTGTCCTCAGGTTTATACGCCCACCCGAGTCTGCAAGGGGTTAAAATGTTTATAAAGGAAGGACCGTCCACTTCAAGAGCTTTTTGCACTTTTGTGACGAAATCATTCCAATTGCCGAGATAGGTCTGAGCGACATAGGGAATATTGTGGGCAATCATAATATGCGTTAGGTTCTTTCTGTTTTGCTCTTTGCCCTGTTCAATTTTTCCAGCAGGAGCCGTCGTTGTGTCCGCGCCCAGAGGGGTCGCGCTGCTGCGCTGAATTCCCGTGTTCATATAAGCTTCATTGTCATAACAAATGTATAACATTTTGTGTCCGCGTTCCGCCGCTCCTGAAAGGGATTGCAAACCGATATCATAAGTTCCGCCGTCTCCGCCAAAAGCGATAAAGTGAATATCGTCAGTTAATTTTCCTTGTTTTTTGAGGGAGCGGTAAGCGGTTTCTATTCCGCTTGCCGTGGCGGCGGAATTTTCAAAAGCGCTGTGGAAAAACGGAATTTTCCAAGCGGTGAAGGGATAAACTGAAGTTGAAACTTCCATACATCCTGTTGCGCTTGTAACAACAACATTTTTGTTTGCGGCGGCGATTAAAGCCTGCCTTATAACTACGCCCGCTCCGCAGCCGGCGCATAAGCGATGCCCGCCGGTTATTACCTCGGGATTTTTACTAAGTTCTTTAAGATTTGCCATTTTTATCTCCTTATACTTTTACTTAAATGCGCACGCCGCAATATTCAACATTTTTGGAAACGGCGCGTTTGCCTGATGCAATTTCGCCCAAAGCGGCATAGATATCAGTTAAATCTTTAATGCCGATTTCGCGGCCGCCTAAACCGTAGACATAATTTACAAGTTTAGGAGTCGTTATCCCATTTGCATAAAGCGCAGAAGCTACATCTGTAAACAAAGGCGCAAAAGTTCCAGAGCAGGAATCGGCTTTGTCAAGCACAGCGATAGCTTTTATGTTAGCTAAATCTTTAGCTATCTGTTCGCCGTTGAAAGGTCTAAACACTCTCACTTTTAAGAGGCCTGCTTTAATGCCTTTTTCCCTGAGTTGATCAACTACAACTTTTGCTGTGCCGGCCGTTGAGCCGATTACGACAATGGCAAGTTCCGCATCGTCAAGTTTATATTTCTCAAAGAAATCGTATTCTCTGCCGAAAGTTTTTTTGAAATCCGCGCCGACTTCCGCAATAACTTTTGTTGAATCCCTCATTGCTTGGGCGAGCTGCCAGCGGTGTTCAAAGTAATAGTCTTGGAGTTCTATTGACCCCAATGTATAAGGGCGTTTTATATCAAGCAGGAAGCGTTCTGGTTTATATTCGCCGATAAATTTTTTGACATCCTCGTCGGGATAAACTTCAGCAACTTCCATACAATGCGAAATAATGAAACCGTCTGTTGTGACCATGGCGGGCAGTTTGGCTTGTTCGGCAATTCTAATAGCCTGTATCATATTGTCATAGGCCTCTTGAGAATTTTCCGAGTAGATTTGTATCCAGCCGGTGTCGCGGGCGCCCATTGTATCGGATTGGTCGCCGTGGATATTTATCGGCGCGCTGATTGCGCGGTTTACTTCAGCCATAACTACCGGCAGTCTCAAACCCGCGGCTATGTTTAACATTTCCCACATTAAACACAGGCCTTGCGAGGAGGTTCCGGTCATTGCTCTGGCGCCGGCGGCGCAAGCGGCAAGGGTCGCCGACATTGCGGAGTGTTCGCTTTCTACAGCTACAAATTCCGTTTTAACTTTTCCATCTGCAACAAACTGCGAAAAGATTTGAACTATTTCTGTGGCGGGAGTTATTGGATAAGCCGCAACGACATCCGGCTCTATTTGGCGCATTGCCTCAGCCATAACTTCATTGCCCGTTTTTGCAACAAGTTTTCCTTTTGAATATACAGTCTTTATCATTTTTATATCCCCTTATATTTATTTCCTTTCCGTTTCCATAGTGAGAGCTTTAATTTTATCGGGACATTCCTTGGCGCAAATTCCGCAGCCTTTGCAGTGGTTATAGTCCACGCCGGTAACGATTGTCCCTTTTGGGCCTTGTTCAACTGATATGGCGGAATCTGGACAATAAATCCAGCAGGTTAAGCAATGTATGCATTTATCTTTATTCCACAACGGTCTTTCTGAGCGCCAGCTGCCCGTTATAAATTCTTGCGCTGTGCCTGCTTCCACGAGTCCGGCGCTAGCGACCTCACTGGCGGACAACTTTTTATTTTCATCTTTTTTCATTTTTATCCTCCCAACAAAATTTTAAACGTTTTTCACTTCATTATAAGCGCGTTCTATGGATGTTAAATTGCCGTCAATAACTTCAGGTTTTTTTGCAAATTTCACTGACAATTTTTTCTTTGTATCATCCAAAACGCCCTTGATATCCAAGTCGCCGATAACTTTCACCAAAGCTCCAAGCATAGGAGTGTTTGGGATATTGCGGCCGATTGTTTCGGTTGCAATTTTGCTTGCGTTTACAACGTAGACTTGTTCTTTGGCGATGCCGAGTTTTGCGGCGATATCGGCTGCGCTAAAAGAAGTGTTTACGATAACCTTTCCGTTTGCGCCGATGCCCTCAACGACATCAACTGTATCTATAAGAGTCGGATCCAAGATTACTACGAAGTTTGGATTTGTAACCCCGCAATGAATTGTGATAGGTTCGCCGCTTACTCTGTTAAAAGATTGGACGGGCGCGCCCATTCTCTCCGGACCGTATTCAGGGAAAGCCTGAATGTACTTACCCGTAGCCATAACCGCCTGAGCGAATAAGAGAGCGGCTGTTTTTGCTCCCTGCCCTCCTCGTCCATGCCAACGGACTTCAATCATTTCTGCTGCCATTTTACGACCTCCTTGTTCTCTTTTATAAAAAGAGTTGGAAATTATTTCTCTTTTGGAAAGAGAAACAGAAAATTAAAGACAAGACGTTTTTCTCTTTTTGAAAAAAGAGAAACAGAAAAACTAACGGCGTTTAACTCTTTTATAAAAAAGAGTTGGAAATTATTTCTTTTGAGAAAAGAAACAAAACTTCACGACACTTAAAGTTTAATTCTCTCTTTGGAAAAGAGAGACGGAAATTTCTTTTCTCAAAAGAAATAAAAACTACTTTTGAAAACCTAATCTCTTTTTGAAAAAGAGTCAAAATTTCCTAACGACACTTTACCCTTTATCTCTTTTCCAAAGTAATACATAAAACGATTTTCTTTTAACTTATTTCTTTATATTTTTTTGCGCTACCTTTTTATTAAGGATGCCGCTTAAAATCTCTTTTTTAAAATTCATTTTTTTCTCATTGAAAGTTCATAACTTCCTTTCTCTTTATCAAACTCTTTTTATTTTTTTGCGCTCCCTTTTCATTTTTTAGCCACGCGCCATGCGAAAATTTTTTTCGCCAAGAGGGCGAGAGAAACTTCCAGTTTCCTCGCCCTCTTGGCGAAAAAAATTTCTCGCATAGACAGGCGCTTTGCCGCTTACGCTAGGCTAAAAAATAAAAAGAGCGCCGGAAAGGGTAAGACACAGCAACGACAAAAACAAAGACGCATCAAAGACAACGACAAAAGCGCTGCGCCTATTCAACAAAAAATTCCGAAAATTCTGCTTTCGGGAAACATCAATAATGCCTGCGCCCCCTCACCCACACAAAACAAATTGACAAGAATTTTTTTCTCTTTCATCTCAACAAAAACGCCCATCCCAACAATTATTTTTTCAAACTATTAATTTCCATTTTTAAACTTCAACTCTTTTGGATTTTACTGAAAACATAATTATTTGACCCACTGCTAAATCTGGGGCTTGTTTGCGCACGCTTCATCTCTCAACAATAACGCCCATCCCAATAATTATTTTTTTAAACTATTAATTTTCATTTTTAAGCTTCAACTTTTTGGCTTATCCTGAAAACATAATTGTTTGACACACTGCTAAATCGGGGGCTTGTTTGCGCACGCTTCGTCTCTCAACAATAACACCTATCCCAATAATTATTTTTCAAAACTATTAATTTTCATTTTTAAGCTTCAACTTTTTGGGGCTTATCCTGAAAACATAATTATTCGACTTACTGCTAAATCTGGGGCTTGTTTGCGCACGCTCCAGCGTGCGCAAACCTTTAAAAAACTCGCCCAATTAACTTTCAATCTTTTATGCACTGCAAATACAATTGCTCAAAATAAAATAAAATTTTGCAATATTTATCAGCGAGTTTTTTAAAGGTGAAGGCGGCGGCGTAGCCGCCGCCTCCCCAAGCCCCTCACCTATCAATAAGTTCCAACAAATTTTAACCTGCAAACAAAAGTCTAAACAAAAAAAGAAATAAAAATTATATCTCGTCAATGGATCTATTTTCCTGCGTTTTCTTTGCCATATCCTTAAAAATTAATTTGCCGCTTTCATATTCCGTCTGAGCAAAAATTATCGCAAAATCAGCCTGCGCTTTATTTGCAAATTTCAATTGCGCTGTTAAACTCTTATCCGTAAGCGGCATTAAAACATTAAAATTCGCAATAGTTTTTAACCCCTCTTTTGAAATTTTCATGGCATAAGAAAAAGCTTGCGTTTTTAAAGCCTCGTCTGCAAAACCAATATACACATTTTTTGGACGCTCAATATCATTAAAAACATTTGCATTTTGCGCCGCAAGCAAAACCCGCGAAACGCCAAGCGCAAAACCAACCGCCGGCAAATTCTGCCCGCCCAACTCTTTTATCAAATTGTCATAACGCCCGCCCGCCGCCAGTGCATCCTGCGACCCAACATCCTGCGAGCGCAATTCAAAAACAACTCTCGTATAATAATCCAATCCCCTCACCAACTTATGATCTACAATAAAATCATAACCCGCGCTCTTTAAAAAATCTTGAACTTGACTAAAATTTTGCGCGCAATCATCGCATAAAAAATCTGTTATGCGCGGCGCATTTAAAAATTTGTCCGCATCAATTTTGCAATCTAAAACGCGTAGAGGATTTTTGGAAATTCTAATTTTGCAATTGGAACACAAATCCTCAATGCTTAAAAAATATTGTATTAATGCCTCTTTAAATTTAGCTCGGCATGCAGCGCATCCCAGAGAATTTAAATGCACCTTTATATTTTTTAGTCCAATGCTAGACAAAATATCACAGGCCATAATAATCATCTGCGCATCAGCGCTCGGCGCGCCGTTTCCCACATACTCAGCCCCCATCTGCGCAAATTCTCTATACCTGCCCGCTTGCGGCCTTTCATACCTAAACATCTGCCCGCTATAAAAATATTTTCCAATGGGATCTATTAAGTCCAAACGATGTTGAATATATGCCCGCGCAAAAGGCGCCGTTCCCTCTGGACGCAATGCAAAGTTCTTGCCTTTTCTGTCGGCAAAAACATACATCTCTTTGCTGACTATATCCGTCTCCTGCCCAATAGATCTGGTAAAAAGCAATAGATCCTCAAATGTGGGAGTCCTTATTTCTTGGAAATTGTGTTTACGAAAAATAGCTTTAGCGCGATTTTCAAATTCAGCCATTTTTAAAGCGTTAATGCCGAAAATGTCAAGCGTGCCGCGCGGCGCCGTTATCATGGATGTTTGTCTCCTTTTATTTTTTGCGTTTTGTGCGCCGAGTCTTTCATCTGCTCAATCATTAAAGACACATCTTCTTCCATATTGCGTAAAAAATCTTGATCAATTTGATTTTTGTCTAAACTAATAACCCCAACAGAAATTAAAAATTGAAACGCTTCTTCTATGGAATATTGCGTAAAAATTATATTTTCTTTTTTCTCGAAAATTAAAAAACCCGTAGAGGGATTCGGCGTTGTCGGCATAAAAGCGCAAAGATACGGCTCGCCTTTAATTACCATAGAACTAGTTAGAAAAGCTATACAATAAGAATCTTTAGTTGGATACGGAACAAAAACTACCTGCTTAAATCCTTTAGTTTGATCGTCTGAAAAAATGAAAGACGTAAACTGTTTGGCCGAGGAATAAATAGTTCCTAAAATTGGAATTTTGGAAATTAAAAGTTCCACGACTTTTAAAGTATTTTTCCCCACAACCTTATTTGTAAAAAAGCCTAATATGCAAACCAAAAATATTGACACAAAAAAACTGCCAATTTTTGTAAGGGTTTGCACATAGGCTATATCGGGAGTAAATTTTAAAAAAATAGGAAAAGTTAAATCTCTCACAAAAACAAATAAAAATGAAGCCACCCAATAAACCAACCATAGTGGAACAATTACCGCAATTCCCAACATTAAATATGTTTTGAATATTCTGGCAATTCTCTTTTTAAAAGTGATTTTTTGAGCGGCCTTCAAATCTTTATTTACCATAGACAAATTTCTTACCCTCTTTTACAATTTTTGCAAGTTTTGCCGGCGTATCCGATTCTGCGTAAAGCCTCACAACAGGTTCAGTCCCGGAAAGTCTAAATCCTATCCAAGTATTATCGTCTAAAATAAATTTATCGCCGTCTAAAGTAATTTTATTTTTAATAGTAAAACCTGCAAACTGTTTTATATCGCTTTCCTTGAGTTTCTTTCTAAACTGCTCCATGACCTCAACAGGCAGACGGAAATTTAAACGTTCAGTAAAAATTTTTCCTGTGAGTTTTTCAATATCTTTTAACAATGCGCTAACTGGCTTTTTACTCATAGCCACAGCTTCCGCCATTAAAAGACAAGCCAAAATCCCGTCTTTTTCTGGGATATGGCCTCTAATTGTCAAACCGCCCGATTCCTCGCCGCCGATAATAAATTGTTTAGGAAATTCTTCCATTATCTCGCCGATATATTTAAACCCAACAGGCGTTTCTTTAACTTCTATTCCACCAAGTTTTGCCGCCAATTTATCAATTAAATGCGTGGTCATAACGCTTCTTGCAACAATGCCAGTCCAACCGCGCGTCTTGTTTAAATGATAAAGCAAAATTGAAATAACTTGATTTGGAGTGATAAAAGTTCCATTGAAATCCAATATGCCGAATCTGTCGGCATCGCCGTCTGTGGCAAGCCCCAGCTTGCAAGATTCTTTTTTAACTATAGCTGTCAACTCAGTCAAATTTTCTTTTGACGGCTCCGGAGAATGCCCCCCAAAAAATGGATCTCTGTTTTTATTTATCGTCTTATTTTTAATTTGCGCCTCATCTAAAAGCGCATCCAAATAATCGTCCGCCGTCCCATGCAAAACATCCACAGCAACTTTTATATTGGCTTTTTTTAAAGCTTTAAAATTTACTAGTTTTTTTATAGCTTTCAAATAAGCCGGACGAGGATCATAATTTACAATTAGCTTTTCT
The DNA here is from genome assembly GCA_031282945.1 of Elusimicrobiota bacterium. GTDB lineage: Bacteria > Elusimicrobiota > Endomicrobiia > Endomicrobiales > Endomicrobiaceae > JAITCX01. The sequence continues at coordinate 4,484 of JAITCX010000015.1, read as the reverse complement.
TTTAAAGCTTTCTCAAAAGTAATATCTTTTACTTGTTTGATTTGCTTGCAGCGTTTTTCAATGTCGTTTGTTGTTTGCGGTAGGGCAGGACCGCCCCAAGAGGGCGAAAATTTTATGCCGTTATAATTGTATGGATTGTGGCTTGCCGTAAAATTTATTGCGCCTGTAAGTTTTGAACGCCTAACTTCATAAGACAAAACCGGCGTTGGAGTATTTCTCTTGCACAATAATGCTTTAATATTATTTGCCGCTAAAACTATAGCGGCGCGTTTTGCAAAATCTTCCGACATAAACCGCGTGTCATAACCAATAATTACAGACGATTTTTGAACTTTTTGAGCATTGATGTGATCCGATATAGCCTGACAAACAAGCGCTACATTTTTATAAGTAAATCCATCTGCAAATATTGCCCGCCACCCTGAAGTTCCAAATTTTATTTCTGTTTCCATATATTGCTCCTTTATGCATCCATCCCTTGCAAACATAAAAATTGCCGCAAGGGATTAAAAAATTTTTAGCAAAATTATTCCTGCCATTGTTTAACTTTCTTTGAGTAGGCGTCTAAAATATGTTTTGCTTGCGAAGGTTTTTTCGCTTCTGCCCAAATATGAAAGAAAGAATCCGCCGCATCCGGCACAAGCAAAACCCAGCCCTCGCCGTTTGAAAGTCTAATTTTTACGCCGTCAATAAGCTCGGATTTTTGACCTTGGGCATGTTCATTTGCATTGCGCATAGCTTGACCTTTTTTATCAGCGGGACATGCGATAGCTTTATGCAAAACGGCAAGCTGCGGAATTTGTTTTTCAATTTCGCTAATGCTTGTTTTGAGTTCCGACAACATCTCCAAAACTTTTCCTATTGCAAACATCGCATCAAAAGAAGCTTGGAATTGCGGGAAAATAAAACCGCCTTGAGAATCGCCCACAAAAATGACGTTCTCCTCGGCCGCCGCATCCATAATGCTGCGCGGGCTTGTGCCCGTGCGCTTTACTTCCACCTTAAATTTCTTTGCCAAAAGATCCACGACATCCGAAGCGTAAACAGGAACGGCAATTTTTGCATTGGCTTTTTTATTTGTCTTAAGGATCATATAAAGCACAACAAACATCGCCAAATCATCGCGCAAAATTTTACCGCGCTCGTCAACTAAAAATAATTTTTCAGCGCCTGAATCTATCAAAAACCCAACAGCCGCCTCCACCTTTGTAACGAAATCCGAAAGAACTATTCTGGAATTTTGAAACTCCTCGCTGGATTTAGGCACGCGCACGCTTGAGGTGACAAAAGCATTTAAGGAAAGCGCGTCAATGCCGAGTTCCCCTAAAATTGATGGAAAAATCATTGAAGCTGAAGAATGAGCATAATCTATGATCACTCTTTGATTTAACTTTGCAATAAAATCTTTATTTACTGATTGTAAATATCCGGCCCTATAAGCATCCAAAGCGCGCGGAGGAACGGTCAAAACGCCCACCTTAGAAATGTCGGCGCGTCTAAAATCTTCTCTGAAAAAAAGCTGCTCTATATTTTTTTCATCTTTTAAGGAAATATCTCTACCCTTATTGTTGAAAAATTTTATGTCTATCATTTTGCTGTCTAACGGAGACTGGCGGACATGCACGCCGCCGCGCTCGCCCTCATTGCCGATTTCATATCTCACAACTGGAATAGGAGCATCAGATAAATCTCCAATTTTTACGCCTGCTGAGAGAATGCCGGAAATCAAGGCGCGCTTTATCATTCTGGAAACGCGGCTTGTGTCCCTTGCGGTGATAATATAATTTCCCTCACCGATAAATGCGCCGTAAGCCGCCCCGAGCTTTGCGGCAAATTCTGGAGTTATTTCAACATTGGCAAGACCCGTAATGCCTGTGCTGTTAAATAGAACTTTATCCCATCTCTCCCCCCAAACTAAACTGCTTGCAAGGATCGCGCCGTCTGCAATAACTTTGCTAGGCCAAATTCTTAAATTTGTTTTGATCAATGCATCTTTGCCCACGCTACACTCGTCAGCGATAATTGTGCCGACTTGAATTACAGATCTGTCGCCTATTTCTGTGAAGTTGCCGATGACATTTTCTTTGAGACGCGCTTCGGCTCCAATTTTTATATGGTTCCATAAAATTGAACCGTAAATTTCAGCTCCGTCTCCAATTACTGTATTTGAACCGATAACGGAACGCGAAATTTTTGCGCCTTTGCCAATTACAACATTGTCGCCCAAAATCACATTGCTGTCAATGAATGCATCCTTGCCGATATCAGGATTTTCGCCGACTATAAGTTCGCTGCCGCCGAGTTTCATTTTTTTGCCTTTCACTTCAACTTTTACAACACCGTCCAAAATATCATAATGCGCAAGGCGGTACTCATCATGGCTGCCGATGTCTTTCCAGTATCCGTCTGCAATGTAGCCGTACAACGGTTTTTTTTCTTTTAACAAAAGCGGGAATAATTCTTTAGAAAAATCAAAATCTTTATTGGCTGGAATATAATCCAAAACTTTTGGTTCCAAAATATATATTCCTGTATTTATGGAATCCGAGAAAACTTCGCCCCATGACGGCTTTTCTAGGAAGCGTTCTATTTTGCCATGTTTGTCGGTTATAACAACGCCGAACTGCAGAGGATTTGGCACGCGGGTAAGCACCATTGTGGCAATAGCTTTTTTGCGCTTATGAAATTCTAAAGCTTGGGTTAAATCAAAATCCGTTAAGACATCGCCTGAAATTACTAAAAATGTATCAGTCAAAGTTTTCTGCGCAAACTTCACGCTGCCTGCTGTGCCAAGGTCGCCCTCAGGACGCAAATACTTTACATTTACGCCGAAACCTTTTCCGTCTTTGAAATAATTTTGAATAACTTCTGGTTGATAATAGAGCAGCATGGTGAGATCTTTAAAGCTGTGATTTTTTAGAAGATTGATGATGTGGCATAACATCGGTTCATTTGCCATGGGCGCCATAGGTTTTGGAATATTGCATGTTATTGGTCTAAGCCTTGTTCCAAACCCGCCTGCCATAATTACTGCTTGCATGATTACACCTCTCGTGTATAAGAATGTCGCTAAAATGGGAATGGTTTTATTATACTAAAGTTAAATACTAAAATAAAATAAACCGCTCTTTTATAATGCAATTATATTTTTGCGCCATGCAATAAAAAAATGTATAATAAAAAATCAGTGCAGATTTAAGGAGAAAACAACGTGTTGGATTTTGGAGTAAGCCCTACTAAAGTTATAAAACTATATGCAGAATTTGCTAAATATGATATATTGGAAAATGACATCATAGAAAAATTTGTCCGCAGTTCAGGAAACGGCGGCCAAAACGTCAACAAAGTTTCTACCGCAGTTTACCTAAAACACATTCCAACAGGCATAGAAATCAAAACCAGCTCAGCCAGAACGCAAGGATTAAACAGATTTTTAGCGAGACGCAATTTGCTAGAAAAAATTCAAGAAAAAATTTTAGGCAGACAATCCCGACTTCAACAAACCATTGAAAAAATCCGCCGTCAAAAACGTAAACGTTCTAAACGAGCTAAAGAAAAAATATTGCAAAATAAAAAGGAGGCATCCGCAAAAAAAGAAATGCGTAAAAAAATAGATTTTTAGCAGGCATTTGGCTGTGTTTTCTAAAACATTCAAACATTTTTCAAAAATTCCCGCCTAGTTCTCAAAAACAATAATTTAAATTTTTAATTTTTATTCAAAATAAAAACAAGATCTTGAGTTTGGCTTAGCCATTACTGGTTCATATTAAAATTCAATATTCTTATATTCTAATGGAGGCGCAAATGGAAGACCTCAAAGAAAAATCTTTCCTTGAGCATTTATCGAAAATGGAAAATTTTCAAGGAAAGATAAAAGAGCTTTATTTTGGCAATGATTTTTTTGGAGACAGAAAAATTTTGGAGTTTGCATTAAGTTTTATTATGACGGGCAAGGATTCTAAGACCGCTGCAAAACGGCTATTAAATGTTTTCGGCAGTTTTAAACAAGTCGTAGACGCCCCGCTTGAAGAGTTAGTTAAAATTGCCAAAATCCCAACCTACTGCGCCTGTTATTTGAATTTTCTTAAAGCCCTCGCCTGCAATTACGCTCTCTTAAAAACAAAACAAAAAAATCTGCTTACTTCCCCCCAATTAGTTTCAAATTATTTAATATCCATTTTGGGAGGCGAGGATGTGGAAAAGTTTTGCATGTTGAGTTTAAACTCTTCAAACCGCCTTATCAAAACGACGCTTTTGCAGACGGGTACCGTAAATAAAGCTCCAATTCAGCCGCGCAAAGTTGCAGAGGAAGCGCTGTATTGGAAAGCCGTAGCGGTAATTTTAGCGCACAATCATCCCGGCGGTTTATTGAGGCCGTCCCAAAGCGATATAGACGCCACCCTCAATATACAGGAAAGCCTTAAAGCGCTAGAAATTATTTTGCACGATCATATTATCGTTGCAGACAATAAATATTTTAGTTT
>JAITCX010000001.1 GCA_031282945.1 Elusimicrobiota bacterium | reverse complement strand
GATTTTAGAAATTTGTTAAGAGAGATAATTCCCGCTAGTCAATTGCAAAACGATAATGGTTGGAAGGGGAATATAGAAACATTAAAGTATTAAAACGATAAAAGGAATTCTCAAACTTTTCAAATATTAAAAAATCTTTTTGCAAAGCTTTCTTTTGCGCAAACTTATGAAAATAATTAGAGCTACTATATTGCAATGAAAATAATAATCTATGGCGAGGCGGGTGGAGCTAATAGAGTAAAAATCGATAGATAAAAAGCCCAATTAAAAAACATCTCTCTTCCTCAATTTTAGGCTTTGCAAAAAATAAAATGTAAAATAAGAGTTAATAGCAAATTCCATTTTATTTAACGCTGTATAAAAAGCGCCGCTATAGCGGTAAGCTGCGCCGCATTGCGCTTTTGCCGATTGCATTTCTTTTTGCTAAAGTTACGGCGCAAAAAAATGTAAAAGACTTGAGAAAATAATTTTATATTCTTAAAATAAATTTGAGTTTTTGGAGTGGTTAGTTTTTCTGTTTCTCTTTTTTTTAAAAAGAGAAAAATTCCCCTCTCTTTTATAAGAGAGAAATAAGGAGAATTGATGCCGCATTTTTATGTCTGCCCTCAAAATATTGTCTCAGGAGTATTTACAATTTCAGGACCAGGTGCGCATTATTTAATAGATGTAAGACGTTTTAGTATCGGACGCCCCATAATGCTTTTTGACGGGCTGGGCGCATCTTATGAAGGCATTATAACAGAAATTTCAAAACAAAAAATTGTCGGCAAAATTTTGTCGTCCTCTTTTAAAAAGAATCCTTTTAATGTAAATATATACGTTGCAATTCCCAAAGGTCAAAGACTTGATTGGCTTATAGAAAAATGCGCCGAGCTTGGCATAAATAAACTCATTCCTTTGATTTGCCAGAGAAGCCAATTAAATTCTTTAAGCGCCGGCAAGCTTGAGAGATTTAATAAAATTTCTATTTCCGCCAGTTGTCAATGCGGTAGAAATGATATCATGCAAATAGACAATCCAATTGATTTTTTTGAAGCGATAAACGCCGCCGCCAAACAAGAAAATACTAAAAATATTTTAGCTGGGGAGTCTCAAGAAACATTGCCTATAAAAAATATTTTGAGTCAAAAGGATTTTAATCAAATAAATATTTTTATAGGACCTGAGGGCGGTTTTACTAAAGATGAAATTGATTTTGCAAATGCTCATAAAGTTTTATTTATAAGTCTCGGCCAAAATATTTTGCGTATAGAAACAGCCGCAATTGTAGCGGCGGCATTGATTATGGCGCAAATGGAAAATATTATTTAATTGTTGGAGGAGAAATGAAAAAGTTTTATTCTGTTTTATGTGTGGTTTTTGTTTTGTTTTTGGCTTTGGAAATTGCAAATGCAGCCTCAAAAGAACTGTTTAAAATTGAAAGAAGCTTAAATGCAAATATTGTGGAATATGATGTTGTGTTAAATGATGACGGCACAATAAATGCTAAAGATCCAATAGACGCTTATTGGGTGCTGCTTGCTAAAAACGGTCAGCGCGAAGAACTTAGCATTTTCCAAAAACAAGCGTACGGCTATTCCGTTAAAAAAGACGCTAATGGGAATTATACTCTGACCTTAAAACCGAAACAAGTTAAAAATAAACCGATAACGATAGTTTTTGTAAACGGCCAGCCTAAAGCTAAGGTGGATATAAACGGCAAACCTGCATATCTGTCTAGAGTTTATGTTGCAACAAAAGGATCTATGAGCGTGGATTATATAAGGCTGGACGGCCAAGATATTGCAAGCGGTCAAAATGTGGAAGAACGAATTTCAGGGGATTAAATAATAAAATAAAAGAGCGTTAAAAGACCATGAATGTAAATAAAGTTTTTAGGTACACAGCCTTTACATTTTTGTGTTTGGCTATTGTGGCGATAATTCTGGACATAAAAGTTTCAGGACTTGCTATCTATTCGCCTGTTGAGCCGACTTTTGATACTCAAAAAATTGTAATAGAACAAAACGATATGCTAGCCACAAGTTTTGCGCTCAGCCGTCTGCCCGTTTTGGACTATGATTTAATTTTAAAACATTTAAAACAATATATGGATTTAAACGATATCCATGCGGGAGATTTTTTTGAAATCTCATTTTATCCAGATTCGGATTCTTGGTTTTCCTTTGCATACTATCCTGTCGGCGCCAATAAATTTTACCTTATAAAAAAAGACAAAAAAGGAAATATAACTTCGTCTATGAAAATGCTAGCTACGGATTTTATCACTGTCGTTAAAGGCGGCATTGTAGAGGATAATTTGTGGCGGCAAATGAGAGAAAGCGGCATTGATCCAAATGTGATAAGTTTGTTTGCAGAGATATTTTCTGGGCAGATAGATTTGCTAGCGGATGCTCAAAAAGGCGATGCGTTTAAAGTTTTATACGAGCAGGAAATTGTAAGAAAAAAAAATATGGTCACAAACTTTAGAGTTGTAGCTGTGCAATATAAAACAGATAGGAGAACTCTCAATGCGGTTTATTTTAAAAGCGCCGATGAACGAGAGTTTGGATATTTTGATTTGCGCGGGCGCTCAGTTAAACGCGAGTTTTTAGCTTCGCCTTTTACTTATAGACAGCTTGCCCCATACTTTGCAAAATACGGGTGGTTTCCAATTTCAAAATATACATTGCGCAACTTATCAATGGAATTTGTCACGCGTCAAGGCGTTCCCGTTGTAAGCGTTGCAGACGGAATAGTTAAGAGCGCTTTTGACAATGGGGATTTTGGAAATCAAGTAGTTATTGTCCATAAACAAGACATTGAAAGCTCTTATGCGCATTTGGATGCATTTGCCCCAAATATAAGGGCGGGTATGCGGGTGGCGCAAGGACAGGTAATTGGGTACGTCGGCAGAACAGGGTTTACAGATAAAACGCATTTGCTTTTTGATGTAACTCAATCGGGATACCGTCCGCTGCTGTTTTCGAATTTTGCTCAACTTCCAACAGATACAATAGATGCGGCAAGCAGAACGGAATTTCAGGAACTAGTAAAAAAATATGCAGATTTTTTTGATGAGCCTTTAAATAAAGACGGCGCTCAGTAAAAATTATTTATGCAAAATTTTAAGTTGTAACGGAAAAATTATTTTATAAAATTATACGGCTCCATAAAATTGAAAACGCAAAAGCGCTCTAAAATTTTAGGGAGTTATCTAAAAAAATATGCGGACTTTTTAATGAGTTGGCAAATAAAGGGGAGACACCATGAAAATTATTAATTCAAAAGATGCGCCGGCGGCAATCGGGCCTTATAGTCAGGCGGTTCAAACCGGAAATTTACTTTTTATCTCGGGTCAACTTCCAATGGATCCAAAAACTTTAGCTATTGTTTCAGGCGGGATAAAAGAACAAACCGTTCAAAGTCTTGCCAACATTAAAGCTATCATAGAGGCGGCAGGGTCGGCTGTGAGCGATGTGGTAAGATGCGGAATATTTTTAACAGATCTGAAAGATTTTGCAGTCGTCAATGAAATCTACGGCAATTTTTTCGGCGATCATAAACCTGCCCGAGCCTGCGTTGAAGTTTCAAAGCTCCCAAAAGATGCGCTTGTGGAAATTGAAGCGGTAGTCTATGTAAAAAATGCTTAAGGTTGACGATGATGAAAACCAATAAAATTCTACGTTATATAATTTTAATTTTTGTTTGCGCCGCAATTGTTGGAACTGCGCTGTGGATTAAAATTTCTAAGCTGCCAATTGAAAGCATGCCCGAAGATGATTTTAATGCAGACAGAGTTGTGATTGGAGAGGGGGACTTAATTTTCACCACTTTCCCTAAAACTAAACTGCCGCAAGAAGTTTATAACCCTATAATCGCCGAACTGAGAAAACACATAAACATAAATAAATATAAGCCGGGCGATTTCTATGAGGTGTATGTAGATCAAAATGATGAGTGGTTTGCTTTTGCATATTATCCGCAAAGTTCCGAGAAAGATAAATTTGTGCTTATAAAAAAAGAGGCGTCCACTCAAAATTTGACAAGCTCTGTGCATGTCTTAGGTTATAATCTGGAGACGTATGAAAAAGGCGGTTCTATTGAGGGGTCGTCGCTGTGGGAGGCGATGATCAATGACGGCATTAGCGGAGACACAATTTTAAAATTTGCAGATATTTTTGAATCGCAATTTGACTTTCTCACGGAGACGCAAAAAGGCGACCAGTACAGAATTATCTATGAACAGAAAGTTGTAAATAAAACAAAAGCCGCCGAGTCTGTTATCATTAGAGCGGCCAGCTATAAATCGTCCCGCAAACTTCTTACGGCAATTTATTATGAAAGCGCAGACGGGAAACGTAAAGGGTATTATGATTTAGACGGCAATTCCCTCAAGAATATGTTCTTGAGCGCCCCCTTGCAATACAGGCGCATTAGCTCATATTTTTCGCGTTCTAGAATGCATCCCATTTTAAAATATGTCCGCCCTCATTTGGGCATAGACTATGCCGCTCCGCAGGGAACGCCGGTCTCCTCAGTGGCCGACGGCGTCGTTAAAGCTGTGGGCAACAATAAGGCTAGCGGCAATTATGTGATTATAACGCATCAGCGCGGATATGAAACGGCTTATGCGCATTTGTCTAGGTTTGGGGATCGCATTAGGCGCGGGGCGGTTGTGAAGCAGGGGCAGGTTATAGGTTATGTGGGGATGACGGGATATGCGACTGGTCCGCATTTGGATTTTAGGATAAGGTTGAACGGAACTCCTCTAAACTTTTTAACTTTGCGCGATAGGAGAATTAACGGCGTCAAGCTCTTGCCGATTGATATGCCCGCTTTTAAAGAACTTGTTGCGAAATATAAAAATTTTCTTGAGAGCTAATTTATGGCTATAAAAAATATTGTTTTTGATTTTGAGGGCGTGTTTATAAAGTATGTGCCGTTTAATATTTTTAAAAAGTATTTTCCAAATAAAGAAGCTATGGAAAAATTTTTTCTGGAGATAAACAAAGAGGAACTTTCATACGAGGCGGATATGGGATTGAGTTCTTATTATGATCTTATTAAGCGGCGCATAAAAGAGTTTCCGCAGTATGCGCAAATGCTGAGTTATTATAATGACAATTGGATTGACGCTATCGTTGAAATTCCAGAGACCATTGCTTTAGCTAAAGATTTAAAGCGGGCTGGCTATAAACTTTTCGGCCTTTCAAATTTTGCTTTTGATAAAACGAAAGAAATGTTTGATAAGTTTAACTTTCAAAAATTGCTGGACGGGTTTGTCGTTTCATCTTTTGTGGGGGTTATAAAACCGGATGTGAAAATTTATAAATTGTTGTGCGATAAATTTAATATCTCCCCGCAAGAAAGCATTTTCTTTGACGATAGGGTGGAAAATGTGGAAGGCGCAAAAAAAGCTGGACTTTACGGCGAGGTTTTTACCACGGCCGCCGCCGCCCGCCGCGATCTTTTATCATTTGGCATAGACAATATTTGAAATGATAGAAAATTTATTTTCGTTTTTTGTTATTATCGCGCTCGGGGTTTTATTTCAAATTTTAAAGCCTGCGCAAATAGACGCCGATACGGCGCGGCGGGTTATAAACGCTATCGTGATAAAGTTTATGATGCCGGCATTGTGTTTTAGGGTTATCTCCACGATGGCTATAGATCGCAACACAATATTTTTTCCATTGAGCGCGATACTTACGGTTTTAGTAGTTTTAGTTTTGACATATTTTGTCATCAATATAATGGGTTTGTTTGTACGCATAAGGCGCCGCCAACGCGGCGCTTTATTATTGACTGCAACTTTTGGCAATGTTACATTTTTTGGTTTGCCTATCTTGACAACCCTCTACGGCCAGAGCGCCGAAAAATTTCCATTGATGTATGATTTTTTAGGAGCGGGAACGCTTATGTGGACGGTGGGGGCGGCGATTGCCGCCTATTTCGGCGCGGTCCCCAGACAAAAAGAAATTTTTGGCGGGATAAAACGCGGCTTGAAAACGATACTTTTAAATCCGCCTATTTGGGCATTGGTTTTGGCTTTCATTGCAAATTTTTGCGGTTTGGGCGCACGCCTGCCGCATCCCATTTTAACGGTTTTAACGATGTTGTCGGCGCCCGTCATTCCACTGATGATTTTTAGCGTTGGACTGTGTTTAAAAGTTCCGCGCTTAAAAGATTTCACTTTGGCGGCTCCCGCAGTCATAATAAAAATTGTGGTTTCGCCTATAATTGGTTTTTTCATTGCGCATTTTTTGGGACTCACGGGTCTTGCTCTGAAAGCTTCAACGCTTGAGGCGGGTCTGCCGGTTATGATAATGACTTTGGCTTTGAGTTTGCAGTATGGGCTGGATCATAAGCTGGCCGCTTTGGCGACGGTGCTGTCGCTTTTGGCGGCATTTGTGAGCATACCGCTTATCGCAGGATTATTAGAGGGCGGGTCTCTTTTGTAAAAAAGAGTGGAAATTATTTCTCTTTTGAAAAAGCGAAACAGAAAATTAAAGACAGGGCGTTTTTCTCTTTTTGAAAAAAGAGAAACAGAAAAACTAAAGGCAGAGCGTTTTTCTCTTTTTGGAAAAAGAGAAACAGAAAAACTAACGGCGCTTTACTCTTTTATAAAAAAGAGTTTGAAATTATTTCTTTTGAAAAAGAAACAAAACTCTAACGACACTTTAAAGCTTAATTCTCTTTTTAAAAAAGAGATAAAACTTTCTAACGGCACTTGCAACTTATATCTTTTTTCTTTATTAAAAGAGAAACAGAAAATTAACGACACTTAAAGTTTAATTCTCTATTTGAAAAAGACATAAAAAATTTTCTCTTTAACTCATTTCTCTATATTTTTTTTGCGCTCCCTTTTTATTTTTTAGCCACGCGCCATGCGAAAATTTTTTTCGCCCCCGCGCCGACTCTACTCTTAACGTGACAGACAGCAGTCTGTTCTGCCACGCCCGCCTGGGTGAGGACAAGCGAAACTTCCAGTTTCACTTGCCCTCTTGGCGAAAAAAATTTCTCGCATAGACAGGCGCTTTGCCGCTTTCGCTAGGCTAAAAAATAAAAAGAGCGCCCGAAAGGGTACGACACGACAACAACAAACGACACGGCAACGACAACAAAAGTAAATGCCATAATAATAAAACTTGTAAAAGTAAAATTCAGTGTCCTTCTAAATCTATAAGAAACTGCACGAAAAATAATCAATCTCAATGGTCGTTCCCTCAAATTTTCTTGCATAATTTTTAATAAAAAATTTATTTTGGTATTTTTAATTTTTAATATTGAAAAATAAAATTGCAATTTAAAAAGTTGTTAAAGAATTTACTTTTTTAATCTCTCAAATAAATATTTAAAAGGAACAAAAATGAAAGTTATTGGAT
>JAITCX010000153.1 GCA_031282945.1 Elusimicrobiota bacterium | reverse complement strand
GCGGCTCTTACAACGATAAATAATTCTACAGCGATTTTTGCAGGCGCGCGGCTTAGCGGAAATCTCAATATTGACAGCTCGTCAGCAAGTTTTGCGGGAGAAGTTTTAACAAGTTCTGTCAGCATAAACAATTCCATAACTAACTTTAATAATGTATTGATGTCCAGTGGAATTTTTATCTCTAATTCTCTTGCCGATTTTGCGGATGTTTCGGGCGGCTCAATAACATTTATAAATTCTAGCGCAACATTTAAATCATTATTTGAAATTGGCATAAATTTTGAAAGAGGCGACATTTTTGCGCAAAATTCTTTTGTGCAAATTTCAGGTTTAACTTCAGCAATGGATGTGATATTAAATAATTCCACCGCAATTTTTAGCGGCGTAAACTTCACAGGCGATCTCTCAATAAATAGCGGTTATGCAAGTTTTAGCGAGGCAATGGCGGCGGCTTTTGTAACGATAAATAATTCCACCGCAATTTTTGCAGGAGCGTCTCTTAGCGGAAATCTTGATATTGACAGCTCCTCAGTAAGTTTTGCTGGGGCAGTTTTGACAAGTTCTGTCAGCATAAACAATTCCACAACTAACTTTAATAATGTATTGAGATCCAGTGGAATTTTTATCTCTAATTCTCTTGCCGATTTTGCGGATGTTTCAGGCGGCTCAATAACATTTATAAATTCTAGCGCAACATTTAAATTATTATTTGACATTGGCATAAATTTTGAAAGAGGCGATATCTTTGCGCAAAATTCTTTTGTGCAAATTTCAGGTTTAACTTCAGCAATGGATGTGATATTAAATAATTCCACCGCAATTTTTAGCGGCGCAAACTTCACGGGCGATCTCTCAATAAATAGCGGTTATGCAAGTTTTAGCGAGGCAATGGCGGCGGCTTTTGTAACGATAAATAATTCCACCGCAATTTTTGCAGGAGCGTCTCTTAGCGGAAATTTAGACATCAATATTTCATCAGTAAGTTTTGCGGGTTCTGTTTTGGCAAGTTCTGTCAGCATAAATAATTCCACAAGCAATTTTAATAATCTATTGAGATCTAGCGGAATTTTTATAACTAATTCCATAGCAGATTTTGCAGGAGTATCAGGCGGGTCAATAACATTTATAAATTCCAGCGCAAATTTTAATGGTAATGCCGGCGCTGAGGCAAATTTTGCAGGCGATATTTTTGCGGGCGCTTCCTTCATCCAATTTTTAGGTAGAGCTTTAGCAATGGGTGTAATATTGGATAATTCCACTGCAATTTTTGCCGGCGCAGATTTTACAGGCGATTTTTTAATAAATGCAAGCTTTGCAAGTTTTAGCGAGGAGATGTCCGCCAATAATATAATCATAGACAATTCCACGGCAAGTTTTGCGGGCGCGGCGCTTTTTGGAAATTTGGACATCAATATTTCGTCAGTAAGTTTTGACGGAGACGTTTTGACAAGTTCTGTGAGCATAAATAATTCCACAACCAATTTTAATAATGTATTGAGATCCAGCGGAATTTTTATAAATAATTCTCTGACCGACTTTGCGGCAGTCTTAGGCGGGTCAATAACATTTATAAATTCCACAGCGAATTTTAGCGCGGCGGGCGCCGCTTTTTCGGGCGATATTTTTGCGCAAAATTCTTTTGTAAATTTCTCAGGCAAAACAGAAGGCGGCAATTCTATTTTTGATAATTCCACTGTAGTTTTTGAGGATAACTCATTATTAAAAGATACGCAGATTTCAGGGGTAAGCCTTGTCAATTTTAAATCTGCCGTTTCAACTCTTACGGCGTTAAATGTTCTTGATAGCACTTTTTCTCTTAGAAATGAGATTGCAACTAGCTCGCTTTATGTAACTGGAGATTTTCAGATAGAAAATAGCTACTGGGTAATTGATGCATATTTTGATATGGAAAATAAGAGGGCGGATTGGATTTGGGTGGGGGGGAATTTTAGCGTTTCAAGCGTTACGCTTATAGTAAATGAATTAAACGATGCTAGAACAGGAATGGTAATATTGAGCGCCCCCAATAGCATAGATTTTGATATAGAAACATTATATGTGAGGATAGGATATAATTTGAGAATAGACGCCAATAAAAATATTATTTTAGCCGCTGATAATGCTTGGAATACATATGTTAGAGCTTATTTGATAGAGCACGGCAATCTTAACATTGAGTTGAAAGAAAATGCAAGGGCTATAGAGGAAAGCAAACCTAGAGCATTTGGCGAGACTGCCGCAAATAATTTTGCTCTTCACGGCAGCGAGGCTACTCATCTATTAGATTCTTCTGAAATCCCAGATTTAGGTTTTATTTTTAAAGAGAAAACTGTAACTATCGCCACTTTAACTTTCACGCATTTCTACAGCACGACAAACTTTTCTGTAATGTATTCTAGTTTTTCAACTTTGACTTTCAAGGGCAATATAGAATTTACATCAAATACTTCCACAGATTTTAGTTCCCTCTATGCAATCGGCTCTTCGCTTTCTTTTGTAAACGCTACAGTTGAGTTTAGTTCCAACACCTCCATAAGAGGATCAGGCGGAGCGATTTGGGGGGAGAACACAAGCGTTATTTTTGTAAACTCAACGGCTGTTTTCACTTCAAATCAAGCGGGAGATAAAGGCGGCGCAATTTATCTCAATACCTCAACATTGGCGTTTATAAAAACAGATGCGCTTTTTGAGCATGGCGATGACGATAGCGAGGGTTCAAACAATGTATATTTAAATAATTCCCGTTTGCAAATAGAGCATGAAAACAATACTGTGCGTTTCCTCAATAAAGTGAGCATTATGGATTCCAGCCAAATAATAATAGACGGCGTAACCGAGGGCAATATTGGTTTTGTGGAAATTTCGGGCGATTTAATTTTTGACAATATTACAAATTTTGAGCTTAGAAATTTTGCTTTTGCAAAAATTATCAATACCACATTTACATATTTTGCAAATTCAGATCCGATAAAAATGAGCGCTTCCACAATTGCTTTTACAAATTCCAGCATTACATTTTTAAACAGCGCAAATATTGAAATAGACGCTGAGTCTACAATAATTTTTGAAGGCAATAATTTCCTCACCAAAGCTTTTACGGTAACGGGGACGGGAAACGGTTTTATTGAAAAAGTAGGAGACGGACTTTTGTTTTTTGCCGCAGCTGTTAATGCTCCTTTATTAGACTTTACGATTTCAGGCGGCTCTTTAGCTTTTAGCGCGGACGCAAGCGTAAAAGATTTCCATATTGCAAATGCGACTGCAACATTTAACGGCGCATTTAGCGCAGGCAATGTTGACTTTACAAATTCTTTTGTAAATTTCCCAAAGCAAGTAAAAACGGGGAATATGCAGTTAAATAATTCACATATAGATTTCCAGCAGAGCGCGGCGGGCAGCGTTAGATTAGGCGCTCTTTCTATTGATGTAAGTTCGGTTCATTTTGCGTCAAATGATCCAATATTGAGCGGCGCATTAAATATAAGTAATGGCGCAATTTTGTCGCTTCAAAATGGATCGGAAAACGGTTTGCTTACAGTT
>JAITCX010000143.1 GCA_031282945.1 Elusimicrobiota bacterium | reverse complement strand
ATATCTAATAAACTTAACATCTACTGCTCCTTTTTAAAATTTCATTTTCATGAATTTTTTATGCCATCTTTACACCAAATTATATATTTATATTATTAATCGTTTTTTTGTTGTTTTTGTTGTTTTTTTACCGTTTGTCCTTGCTGCTGTCGTGTTGTTGTTTTTGTTGTGTCGTTGTCTTTGTTATGTTTTTGTTTTTGTTGTTGCTGTGTCGTACCTTCTCGGGCGCTCTTTTTATTTTTTAGCCTAGCGAAAGCGGCAAAGCGCTTGGTCTTTACGAGAAATTTTTTTCGCCAAGAGAGGCTTTGGAAGCTAAAGCTTGCAAAGCCTCTCACCCAGGCGGGCGTGGCAGTACAGACTGCTGTCAGTCACGTCAAAAGTAGAGTCGGCGCGGGGGCGAAAAAAATTTTCGCAGGGCGCGTGGCGCATAGGGTGTCTTTGGCAACCCCAATGCCTGTAATTGCCGCAGATTTTGCGAGATTTAAAGAAAAGAAAATGAAGCGCGTCCTAGATGGACGTGCAAATTTTCTTGACACATAAATATCGCAAAAGATGCGGCAAGGACTGGCGCTGAGGTTGCCAAAGACACCCTACTAATAAAAAGGGAGCGCAAAAACAAAAATAAAGAAAAAAGTTGAAAGAGCGTTATTTTTCTGCTTCTCTTTTAAAGAAAAGAGAAGCAAGTTGCAAAAGCCTTTAGTTTTTCCATCTCTCTTTACTAAAGAGAAAATAAAGTTGTAAGTTTTGTTTCTTTTACTAAAAGAAATAACGCTCGATTTAATTAACGTTTTTTGCCGAGCTAATAATATTCATTATTGCTCTGGCTAATTTAGAACTATCATGCCTAGCGTAAAACTTATCCATAAAAAGATTTGCCTTCACAACTTTTGTATCTACTTTATCTATTAAAACTTGCTTGGCGCCATGGCGCTTATACCTATCTGCAATTTTTTTTGATATCTCAGATTTATTTACTAAAACACAATCTAAAATGCCTTTGTAGGAATGCTTTTCCAATGCTTTTATGTGATCGCCAAGCGTATAATCTGTCGTCTCGCCGGGCTGAGTCATTATATTTGCAATGTAAATTTTGTAAGCTCCCGATTTTTTTATGGCGCTCACAACGCCGTCAACTAAAAAGTTTACTACCACCGAAGTATAAAGCGAACCGGGTCCAAAAATTAAAATATCCGCGCCCCTTATCACTTTTAAAACTTCCGGCGCCGCCGGCGGATTTGGCGGAAACAAGATTATTTCATTTATCTTTTCATACACATTTGAAATATTGCTCTCGCCCGTAATCTGCCTGCCGCTTTTTAATTCCGCTTCCATAATAACGCTAGAAAGAGTTATCGGCAAAACCCGCCCTCTTATTGCTAAAACTTCCGCGCAATTTGCAACAGCATTGTAAAACCCTCCGCTTATCGCAGACATCGCCGTCAAAAAAAGATTGCCGAAAGAATGCCCGTCTAAAACGCCGCTCGTCTGAAAACGATGTTGAAAAAGTTTGGACATCAAACTCTCTTCCTCAGATAAAGCGACTAAACAATTTCTTATATCGCCCGGCGGCAAAATCCCAAGCTCGCTTCTCAATTTCCCAGAACTCCCACCATCGTCTGCAACATTAACTAAAGCTGTTAAATTATCAGTATATTTTTTTAAACCCCTAAGTAAAGTTGAAAGACCCGTTCCCCCTCCCAATGCAACAATTTTTAATTTTTTCATTTATCTATATCTCTATGATGCAAAGTAACTTTATATTTTTGCGCCCGCAAAAAATCGGCTAAACAACAAGCTGTAAAAACAGAACGATGCCGCCCGCCCGTGCATCCAATGGCAATTGTCAAATAACTTTTACCTTCGTCAATATATCCCGGCAAAGTTGTTTGTATGAGCTGGCAAAACTCCTCAAAAAAAACCTTAAAACATTTCTGCGCTAAAATATATTTTTTTACGCCGATATCTCTACCTGTTTTATTTCTCAGTTTTTTCACATAATTTGGATTTACCAAAAAACGCACATCGTAAACTATGTCCACGTCAGACGGAATTCCATATTTATATCCAAAAGATAAAACTGAAATATGTAGATGTTCTTTGCCCCCGCTTAAACCGGCAAAATGCAAAATAAATTTTTTCAGCTCCCCCATTGTCATCTCTGAGGTATCAATAACCTCATCCGCCAAAGCAAAAATTTCTTTGAGAATTTTTCTCTCCGCCAATATGCTTTTATGAATTGTTTGGCCGATTGGATGGCGGCGGCGCGTCTCAGAAAATCGCCTTATCAAAACAGAATCGCTGCAATCTAAAAACATTACTTTACAGCAAATCTTTTTCCTCTGCCAAGACGCTATGAGCGGTTTAAACTTTTCTATTGATTTGCCCGCCCTTGAATCTATGCTTATGGCGACATTTTTATATTGATTGGGATTTTTGAGACAGACATTTGCAAAATCATCCATCATACTAACGGGCATATTGTCTATACAAACAAAACCTAAGTCCTCAAAAATTTTTAACGCTTGGCTTTTTCCAGCGCCAGACATCCCAGAGACAATATAAAAACTAATGGGCATTTTTTTTATCCTCTATCGCTTGGCTAATGCGCTTGCCAAATTCTCTAGCGACAAAAAATCCTTTATTTTTTAAACGTTGATTTAAACATGCCGTCTCAACAAGCACAGCTAAGTTACGCCCAGGTCCCACAGGCAAAACAACGCTTGGAATATTTACATCTAAAATCTCTCTAAATTGTTCCTCTATGCCGACGCGTTCCGGCTTTTTCACCTCATCCCATTCTTTAAGCTCTAAAACCAAACCCAGCTTAATTTCGTCTAAAGTATTGCCAATGCCGAAAACGCTTCTTATATCTATTATTCCAACCCCGCGCACTTCTATTAAATGTTTCGCCACAGATAAACCCTGCCCAAAAAGAGAGTGGCCTGAATGTTTTGTAATGTGCACGATATCGTCTGCAATGAGCATATGGCCTCTTTTTACAAGTTCAAGCGCGCACTCCGATTTGCCTATCCCAGACTTGCCGATAATAAAAACGCCCAAACCATATACGCTCACTAAAACGCCGTGCAGTTTAATATTGGGAGCGAGTTTTGCGTCTAAATAATAAATGAGTTCTGCAATTAAAGCTGAGGAAGCTGAGGAAGTCATGAAGAGAGGAACGTTTAATTTATCAAAAGTTTCAATAAGCGTTGGAGTTGGACCGAGTCCAGAAGTTAAAATGCAGCAGACAGCATTTTCATGCGAAAAAATTTTATTTAAGAGTTCCGCCTGTTTTTGCGGCGGCAAAGATTCTAAATATGCAAATTCGCTTTTGCCGATAACCTGCGTCCGCTCGTATGGAAAATGCATGAAATAACCTGTAAAAGCTAGACCCGGCCTTGAGATATCCGAAACAGTTATCTTGCGGTCTAATCCCCCTTTACCTGCTATTAACTCAAGTTTTAAATCTTTTTCCTTGCTAGAAAAAAAATCCCTCACTCTCAAAAACTCTTGCATCAATAAACATCCTCCATCTGAATTATCTTTATAACTTCCTGCGCATCTTTTGCATTTTTTATAGCTTGTCTTAAAAATTTATCTTTAAACAGACGAGAAATCCTAGAGAGAGCTTTCAAATGCTGTCCCGCAACTTCCACAGGTCCCACCAATAGAAAAATAATATTGACGGCTTCTCCATCTAAAGAATTAAACTCTATGCCTTTTTTAGAAATGCCAAGCACGCCGGCCTGCTCTGAAATTACATCTGTTTTTCCATGGGGAATTGCAACGCCCTGCCCTATTCCAGTAGACCCCAATTTTTCTCTTTCCAAAACCACGTCAATGATTTCATCCGTTTTCTCAACGCCCTTTGTTTCCTTTAGTTTTTCCACTAATTCTATAATCGCGCTTTTTTTATCAGTGGCTTTTAAATCAATAATCACAGCTTGGGGGCTTAAAAAATCCATAATTTTCATTTGCTTTTTTCCTCCATAATTAACTTCAATTTTTATAAAACATTAAAACTCAGGCTCGAGTAAAACCAAAGATGCCCCGCTTTCCTTGCGATACAAAACATTTATTCTATTGGTGTCTGCATTTAAAAACATATAAACGGTATAATGCAGAGCCTCCATATCCTCTATTGCGGCATTTATGGTAACAGGAGTTTTCAATGCAAAACGTTTTACCTCAGAAACTTTGCCAGAAGTATCTTCCATAATATCATAAGAAAATACATCGGCAGCTAAGGCTTTCTTTTCTTTTGCAATGCGCAAATTGGTATTTCTGTGAATTTTAGAAATTTCTTTATACTTTCTCAATTGCGTGTCAATTTTATCCATTGCAAGATCTATGGACGAATAAATATCACCCGATTGTTCTTTTGCTATAAAAGAATTGCCGCCGATATTTAAAATTATCTCAGCAATCTGCCTATTTTTTTCAACCGATAAAATAATGTGGCTTCTTACATTTTCTTCCTGGCTGTCTACAAATTTTTGCGCCTGTGCAATTTTCTTATTGGCATAATCGCCAATGGCATCCGTCAATTTTAAATGCCTTGCTGTAATTGTAATTTTCACTTTTTGCTCCTTATTTTATTTATTTGCCATACAAAATTTAACGAGGCAAAAATATTTACATTTCGAAATCTTTTCCCAAATAAACTTCTCTTGCCTGCGGACTATTTAATAATTCTTTAGCTCCGCCTTCAAGTAAAACCTTCCCCTCGTAAATTATATAAGCTCTGTCTATAATTTCAAGCGTTTCTCTCACATTATGATCGGTTATCAAAATTCCAAGCCCTCTATTTTTAAGCCGCTTAATAATTTTTTGAATATCGTCTACCGTTATCGGATCTATTCCCACAAAAGGTTCATCCAAAAGCAAAAATTTTGGATCGTTCATTAAAGAACGCGCTATTTCAAGACGCCGCTTTTCGCCGCCTGATAGAGTTGTGCTTTTTTGAAAACGCAATTTTATTAAACCGAAATCCTCAAGCAAATGCTGAGTTTTTTCTTTTTGTTCTTGTTTTGTAATTGGCAAAAGCTGGGCGATTGCCCGCAAATTATTTTCAACAGTTAAGCCTCTAAAAATTGAAGTTTCCTGAGGCAGATATCCAATGCCGGCTCTAGCTCTTTGATACATCGCCCATTTTGTTATTTCCGTATCGTCTAAAAAAACTTTGCCCGCATATGGAGCCACCAGCCCCACAGTCATATAAAAATTTGTTGTTTTGCCTGCGCCGTTAGGACCCAAAAGCCCAACCACCTCGCCTTGTTTTACATGAATGCTAACGCCGTTTACAACCATTCTATCTTTATATTTTTTATATAAATTTTCGGAGCGCAAAACCATTTTCTTATTTTTATCGTTCATTTATTTATCCTGTTGTTCTACAAAAATTTTAGCCCTGACATTTCCCTGCATTAAAATTATTTTATATTGATAATTAAAAAAAGTCATTGTATCTGCAGTATAATTGCCTTTTTGCCTATCATAAATTAAATAAGCTGAAGGTCTTTTTTTATCCGTTTTCATCACAACTGTATTTAAGGTTGAATCAAAAACGGCATTATCAGATTTTATTGTGCCTGAAGTTGTAATAACCACTACGTTACCAAAAGCTGAAACTTGTCCTTTCTTTTTATCATAAATCATCTCTTGAGCTTGCACCATATTTTTTTGATTGTCAACAGCTTGCGAATTTCCTCTTGAGATTACAACCTCGCCTTGATCGGCTACAACCATTTGATCGCCTGTAATTGTGACAGTTCTTTTTGGCTCTTGATTTTGACAAAAAGCATTCTGTGAAAAAAAGCTAAATAGAATTATTGCCAGCATCATTAATAACGATGCTTTGTTTGTAAATGACAATGTTTTTAAGACTTGTGTCGGCTTCAAATGATGCGCCCTCCAGAAATTCGCTTGCTCTTTGTATTTGCACGCCTTTGTTTGAATACACTTTATTATTTTTAGAATCATAGTGAATGTCTGTTGTTTTAAGAACTTGGCCGTCGGCAGTTTTAACCACGCAATTTCCAAATCCGATAACATTATAATTGTCTAAATTTATTTCAGCTCTTTGCATTGTAAGCGTTGCCGAATATTTGCCGTCTTTATAAAAGCTTATTGTCGGATTATAAATTACGGCGGCATTTGCAAT
>JAITCX010000119.1 GCA_031282945.1 Elusimicrobiota bacterium | reverse complement strand
CTTATAAAAGCCGTTTCAATAAGAACCGCCGGCATTGCCGCTCCCCGCAAAACATAAAAACCAGCTTGCTTTACGCCTCTGTTTGGAATTTTTAATTTTCCTTTCGCTACGGCATCTATAAAACTGCTGAGTTCCGAGGATTCATTTAAAAATTCATTTTGCATCATAGACCAAAGCATTTTTTGTATATTGGCTAATTGAGGAGTGGGCTTGCCTTCTAATTCTATAGAGGAGTTTTCTAAATTTTCTGTTGCAAGAGCTTCCGCATCGGTAGCTCTTTCAGCTAAGAAAAAAATTTCAAAACCGCCGACTTTTCTGTTTATATTTGCATTGCAATGTATTGATATAAATAAATTCGCTTTCCTGTCATTTGCAATTTGCGTTCTTTGAGCAAGCGGAATAAAAACATCGTCTTTTCTTGTCAGCACCGGAATATAATCTGGATTTTTATCAAAAAGCTTTTTCAATTCATAAGCAATTTCTAAGGTTATGTCTTTTTCTTTTGTTCCCCGCGGACCTATCGCTCCGGGATCCGTTCCGCCATGACCTGCATCTATTACAATTATTTTTGCATCTTTATTTTTTTTGCCTGTTACAGCCTGTGCAATATCCTTAAATGTTGAAACATCGTCTACAATAGAAAAACTCTCATCGGGTAAAGTTTGCACGTCAAAACTCTCCACCGGCACTTGATTTAAATCGCTGTTGTCTATGCCCGCCTCTATGGGCGCGACGGAAATATTTTCCAATTGTTCAATATTTTCTGAATTATTTTTATCATTTTTTAAATTTTGAAGGGAAAGTTTTTGAGCATGGGCGATTATAATTGTGATTCTCTCCGGGAGGGTTGCGCTTTCAGTGGCTTTTATGGATGTAGGAGTTTGTTCTAAATTTATTTTAATTGTGGCGGTTTTACCGGTATTTTCTGAGACTATGCTTGCCAAAGCTCCATTGCTTGCTAAAATTTGGGTTGGGGCAACTTTGCCGCGATTTATCCTCACATTTATCGCATCATTATCTCGCGAAACGCTAAAGGGCAGCTTTTGATTTAACATTATTTCCACCCTTGTTTCCTCAGGTCTAGTATAATATTTTATGCTTGTAATATTGGGGCGATGAATAAGCGTGAGGGTGAGTTTTTGCGGATCCCATAAACTGTCAACTAAGGCAAAATTGGAAAAAGCGGCGCCCGTTAAAATTTCCATGGGAATGTATACATTATTGCCGACAAGTTTTGAAGAGACGCGCATCTCTTTGGGAGATCTGCCAAAAAGAACCGTCTTGTCGTTTGGAGAAAAATCAATTTTTTTATTGTTGATTATCATTGTGACAATGGAACTAATCGGTTTCCATTCAAACGCTCCATTGTAAATTTTTGCAATGTCTTTTATGGCGAGGTACCAAACATTTTGATCGGATTTATATGCAACTATGCCTCTTAGTTTAGAGCCATCCACCGTAACCGTAATATTCTTTTTAGAAAGGGATAATTTTTGCGTTTGAGAATAAGCGGAGCCTACAGAAAAAAATAAAAAAACCATATAAAATAATGCCGCAAAAAAAAACTTGCTTTTAAAAAATAAATATAAAATTTTAAGGTTCATAGTTGCATATTCGTCTTAGCAAAACCTGCTAAAACATCTCCGTTATTTAATATTTTTATGATTACTTTATAAAGCTATAACTTTTTAGAAACTAGAAAAACCGCCAGTCCTAAAAAAATTGCGCCAAGTCAAAACACAATGGGCGGCGCCAAACGCCGATAGATTTTAGCCCCGATCCCCATTTGCGCCGCCTGCGCGCCCTCACAATAAAGCAATATTTTAAATCTAAGTTCTAATCTAAAATGCTAAAGAAATCTCATCTCTTAGGACGGTGGTAGCCGAGATCGGCGGGATTGTCGTCTCCCGAAACATAATTCACGCTCCCGCCCGCCTCCTCAAAAATCTTCCTCAATACTACAACATCTTTAATAATTTTTAAGGTTTGTTCATCCTCTATTTTGCAATACCCTTTAGACCAAAAATTTAAAATTAATTTGCTATCTGAAAAAACTTTTGTATGACCATTTTGCATAGCATATTTAAGCGCTTCTCTAAAAACGAATAATTCGCCATAATTATTTGTCGGGGCCGGATGATCTAAGGGAATTACCCCACACAAATCTACCCCGTTCTCGTCTGTAATTTTTACTCTCACTTGATTTGTTTTGCCCGTTCCAGAATCGCAATAAATACCCTTATCCAAATTTTTACGCGCAAGCTTTACGACAGGCTCATACTTTGCTCCGCCGTCCAACCACTCCTGAGCTTTTTCCAATGTTGGAAACTTCTTATACTTTGCATAGCTATGACCTTTGACAATATTAAAACACTCGTCCCAAGTTTTCGTGATGCCCATATTTTCATTGGACAAGCGCCAAGCGTAAAATGTCTGTGTGTTTTTAATTTTTGCCATATTTATTTTATCCAAACTCTCCTATAAACTAATTCCAAAATTAAGCGCATACCTCTCTTGTTTCACATCATAATCATTCCACTCATAGACGGAATAAGTAGCTTCCATATACAAAATAGAAAAGAACATCGTGCCAAGACCTACAGAATAATACCACCCTTGTGGAATAGTATCTGAGCCGAAAAGAAAAACGCGGCCGAGACGTCCTGTTGCAAAAAGCGCGGGCAAAATTGGAATGGGAACGCCAATCCTCGCCATAACATAAACAGGAGCATAAGATGCATCTTTTAATGCAAAATCCCTGCGGTCTAGTTCTAGGTCCTCAGCATAACTATAATACTGGCCGCCGCCGCCGATTTTAAGGCCCGGCACAACAGGAAATAACAATTCAAACAGCCCTGAATATTCATATTTATTTATGGAACTATTATAAGCTCCCCCAACGCCGATATTTACATCCGTTGCCGCCGCCGCATTTACAAAAAAACCTAAAACTAAAACAGTAAATATAAACTTTTTCATATTCTGCTCCTTTTGCCAAATTCATTTTTTCTCATGTCTAATTGAAATAAAAATTGTGATCAATAATATAGCTACAATTATACCCAGCGAAACCCCTGCATTGATATGATAATAATGTGAAATAAGCATTTTTATTCCTACAAAAAATAAAATCACCGCTACGCCATATTTTAACATTTTAAATTTATCCGCAAGCTGAGCCAATAAAAAATAAAGCGAACGCAATCCCAAAACGGCAAAAATATTTGAGGTATAAACTATAAAAGTATCCTGCGTTATGGACAAAACCGCAGGAATAGAATCCACTGCAAAAATGAGATCGGTCGCCTCAACAACAAAAATTGCCGCAAAAATTGGAGTGATATAAAGCAAGCCGTTTTTGCGCACAAAAAAATCTCCGCTTTCAATTGAATCGGTAAAACGGAAACGTTTCTTCAAAAACTTTATAAAGAAATTATTTTCTAAACTATTTTCTTTATCGCCGCTCTTTAACATCTTTAGACCGGTAAAAAGCAAAATCACGCCAAAAATATAAATTGTCCAGCTAAATGCGTTTAATAGAGTTATGCCGACAAAAATAAAAATAAACCGCAAAATTATCGCGCCCAAAACGCCAAACAATAAAACTTTTAATTGATATTTTTTAGGTATGGCAAAATATGAAAATATAACTATAAAAACAAACATATTGTCTATGGAGAGAGAATACTCCACCACATAACCTGTTAAGTATTCCAGACCTTTTTGTTTGCCCAAAACCAAGAAAATTGCCGCCCCAAA
>JAITCX010000077.1 GCA_031282945.1 Elusimicrobiota bacterium | reverse complement strand
ATCCCCCACGTATAGCGCCTATAATCAATAAATCAGCCATCTGCCGAAAAATGAGAAATCAAGCCCGCTTGGTTAATTACATATTTTTATAGAGGATACCATTATGAAATGTCCATTTTGCGGAAGTTTTAACGGTCAAGTTTTGGATACGCGGCAAACCGAACGCAGTTCTGCAGTGAGGAGGCGCAGAGTATGTTTGGAGTGTAAAAAAAGATTTACCACTTTTGAACGGTTAGAGGATTTTACAATAATGGTTGTAAAATCTGATCAGAGGAGGGAACCTTTTGATATTAAAAAAGTTAGAGAAGGGATAATGCGGGCGGTTGAGAAAAGACCTGTCTCCGTTGAAGCCGTGGACGCTTTAGTAAATGAAGTTGAACAAGATTTGACAAAAGAATATGTTATGGAAATTTCCTCAAGCGCCATAGGGGAAAAAATTCTTGAAAAGTTGTGGGACATAGATATGGTTGCATACATAAGATTTGTTTCTGTTTATAGAAAATTTGCCGACATAGATACTTTTATGCAAGAACTTAAAAAACTTAAAAAAGAAAATCTTAAACGAGAAAGATCAAGATCTCAATTATAATGTTTATATTTATTAATTAATATGAGGAGTATGCGATGACTACAAGCGCTAAACGAAAAAAAGCGATACAAAAAAAAGACGATTTAAACTTATCTGCGGCGCCGATTGAATTAGATGAAAATGCGCTAAGCGTTTTAGAAAAACGATATTTAAAAAAAGATGAGAAAGGAAATCCAGTTGAAAAGCCGCAAGATTTATTTTATAGAGTAGCTCAAAATATTGCGGAGGCGGATAAAAAATATGACAAGGATGCCGATGTATCCGCTTTAGCAAAAGAGTTTTACGATTTAATGGCGCAGATGATTTTTTTGCCCAATTCTCCCACCTTAATGAATGCGGGCAGACAGCTCCAACAGCTTTCGGCTTGTTTTGTTTTGCCTATTGAAGATTCCATGGACTCTATTTTTGAAACCTTAAAAAATACAGCTTTAATTCATAAATCAGGCGGAGGGACGGGCTTTTCTTTTTCTAGGCTGCGTCCAAAAAACGATACGGTTAAAACGACAAGCGGTGTATCGTCTGGACCGGTTTCCTTTATGCATGTGTTTAATGCCGCAACGGAAGCTATAAAACAAGGCGGAACGCGCCGCGGCGCAAATATGGCGATTTTGCGTGTAGATCATCCAGATATTTTAGAATTTATTACCTGTAAAGATAAAAATGAGAGTTTAAACAATTTTAATATTTCGGTGGCTGTCACAGACGCTTTTATGGAAGCTTTAAAAAATAATGATTATTATCAACTTTTAAATCCTCGCACAAATCAGTTTGCAGGCAAACTTAAAGCTCAAGAAGTTTTTGATAAAATTGTTTTGCAAGCTTGGAAAAACGGCGAGCCCGGAATTGTTTTTATAGATAGAATGAATGCGCAAAATCCCACCCCAACTTTAGAAAAAATTTATTCCACTAACCCTTGCGGCGAACAGCCCCTTCTTGCCTATGAATCCTGCAATTTAGGATCTATAAATTTAGGCAAGTTTGTCAAAGACGGCAAAATTTTATGGGACGATATCGGCGTTGCTGTAAAAATCGCTGTGCATTTTTTAGATAATGTTATAGACGCAAATCGGTATCCTCTTGCGCAAATTGGAAAAGTTACGCGCTCAAATAGAAAAGTTGGATTAGGGGTTATGGGTTGGGCGGATATGCTTTTGTATTTAGGCATACCTTATGGCTCGGAACAATCAATAGAATTGGCGCAAAAATTAATGCAATTTATTTCTCAAAAAGCGCAGGAGACATCCCAAGAATTAGCCCAAAAACGCGGCGCATTTGAGAATTTTAAAAACAGTATTTTTGCGCAAGGCAAACCCATAAGAAATGCAACGCTCACCACCATTGCTCCCACCGGCACAATCGGCATAATTGCGGGGGCTTCAGGCGGCATAGAGCCGATTTTTGCAATTGCTTATAAGAGGATGCAATGTTTGGACGGGCAAGACATGCATATTGTGCATCCCTATTTTGAAAAAATTGCAAAAGAAAATGGGTTTTATAGCAAGGAGCTTATGGAGAAAATTGCAAAAAGCGGGAGTGTAAAAGACATAGAGGAAGTGCCTCAAAAGTTTAGAGATATTTTTGTAACTTCGCATGATATTACTCCAAGCCAGCATATAAAAATGCAGGCGGCTTTTCAAAAATATGTAGACAATGCTGTTTCAAAAACTGTAAATTTTGCAAACTCTGCAACGCAAGAAGATGTAAAAGAAGTTTATATGCTCTCTTATGAAATGGGCTGTAAAGGCGTTACAGTTTACAGAGACGGCAGCAGAAATATTCAAGTTTTAGCGCATCAAAAAGAAGAATCGCCGCAGGCGGTTTCACAAGAAAAAAAGCGGCCGCGCATTAGGCCGAGCCGCACGGCAGGCTATACATATTTAATGGCTACGGGCTGTCAAAAATTATATTTGACAATAAATGAAGACGCAAAAGGTCCCTGCGAAGTTTTTGTGCAGCTTGGCAAATCGGGTGGATGTCCCACCTCAAATGTTGAGGCGATAGGGCGTTTGGTTTCAATTGCTTTGCGCTCAAACGTGGAATTAGATGCAATTATTGAACAGTTAAAAGGGATAAGATGTCCCATGCCCGCTATGGCTGAGGGCGGGGTGATTTTATCATGCGCGGATGCTGTTGCAAAGGCTTTAGAACTTTATAAACGCGACAAACAAATGCCGGGACTCTTTGAACAATCGGCTGTATTAAATTCAATAGAACATCCAAAATTTTTAGATGTTAAGACAGATAATTTTACGGCCGCCTATCAAAATGCAAATACAGCGGGCGTTTGTCCGCAGTGTCCGGAATGCGGGATGATGTTATCTTTT
>JAITCX010000025.1 GCA_031282945.1 Elusimicrobiota bacterium | reverse complement strand
CCGCCCGCCCCTGAGGCGCGGTAGGTGTCAATTCTTATGTCTTTGTCATCTATAACAATGTCAATATCATTTGAAACTTCCGGGATAACATCCACGCTTGCAAAAGAAGTGTGCCGCCTAGAATTTGAATCAAAAGGCGAAACCCTCACAAGTCTGTGAACGCCAATTTCGGATTGCAAAAGCCCATAGGCGAAATTGCCTTTTACAATCATCGTAATGCTCTTTATCCCCGCTTCCTCGCCGTTTAGACTGTCTACAGTCTCAACTTCAAAACCTTTTTTCTCAGCCCAACGGCAATAAAGTCTTGTAAGCATTTGCGCCCAATCGCAAGCTTCCGTTCCGCCCGCTCCCGAGTGAATTGACAAGATTGCATTGTTGGAATCAAACTCGCCGTCTAGTTTGGTTTGAGTTTCAAAATTTAAAAGCGCATGCTCAATATCGCAGGCATTTGCCTCAATCTCTTTTAGCATGGCCTCGTCGTTTTCATCTTTTGCCAATTGCTCTAAATCGTTTAACTCGGAAATTTTTTTATTTAAATCGTCCCAAGATTTATGCAGACTTTTGAGCTTGCCGATTTTGGACATAACCTTTTTTGCATTGTTTTGATCAGCCCAAAAATCCGCCTTGGAAACTTCTTTTTCTAATACAGATATCTCCTCCAATTTTGAGGCGATATTTAAAGATTTTTCTAAAGTTTGAATTCTTTCAAGTTGTTGTTTTATCATATCAATACACCCATAGAGATTCGTTTACCGGCTTCTCATTATCGTCCTCTTCTAAAATATTTGGCTCTTTTGGCGGCTCAAAATTGTTATTGGAATTGACGCTAGGGGTTAAATCTTGCTCTTGAAATAAATCAGGTTGAGGCAATGGGTCGGGCGCAATCTCTTGGGTAACTTCAATTATATCTTCTTGCGGCAAACGTTTCACATCATTGCCAAAAGCCTTGCCGTCATGGTGGCCGAATTTTATAGCAAGCAAAAGTTCATGATAAGAAACTCTCTTAGATTCATCTTTTAAAGCTCTATAGAGATAACTCTCCTCGCCGTAATAAGCGTAAGAAAGCTGGAAAAAACTAAACTCTATGCCGAAACCCGCCGTTGGATATTGTTTGTTCATCCCTGTTCGTAAAGCCAAAAAACCGTAGCGCCACTCAATGCCGAAATGCAGCCTATCTACGAAAGTCCGTTCATATTGGCCGCCTAAATCTCTAATGTCTAATGCAAAAGTAAATCTATCTCTTGTGTCAAAATATTTGCCCGGCCAATAATAAAATTTTGAAGGCGTAAAAGCCGCTCCCGTATTTATCTCCGGCATAATGCGCGAGACATGCGTAAAAGAACCGTCATTTGCGCTATCGGGATATTTTGCAATAACTTCATTATAATCTATTTGCGTAAAAAGATCGGAAATCTGCAACCCAAAATTTAATTGCGGATCATAATGATAAATTGCGCCGAGATCTATGCCGAACCCCTCTCCTTTTACAACCGCCATATTAATCGTGTTTAAATTTTCATCAATCGATCCCAAATCTTTTGCAGAAAGGCGTATCATTTTTCTGGCTTTAATTCTCTGTATATACTTGAAATTTACGCCGACAGACATCTGACCCGGCACATCATATGGCAAAGTTGCAAATTTATAAGAGACAGGCAAAACTGCAAGACCCGTCACATAACTATCAACTATTGCAGCCGCCTGCATGGAAGAATCCAAATTTATTTTTTTTGTAATTTCATCCACAATTTTTGTCATATCCGTTTTTCCGCTTTCTATATCGGCAATTATTTTTTTTGAATCTTCAGAGAGCAAATTCATCACATCGTCCCAATCGCCCGTTTCATTTGCCTTGAGGACGGCATCCTGCAATTGTTGTTTTGTGACGCCTTGAGCTAAAAAATTCTGCAAAAGTTCCATTGGAATAATATTGAAAATATCAGCATTGTTAATAGGACGATTTTCGCTTATAGTTGCCAGCTCAAAAACAAAATCAGGAATTTCCACATCAACTATCGCCCCAATATTTGCAAATGTATAGGCGCCAAGCCCAAAACTAAATGTATTATTTTTTCCCCACGGGCCTGAGAGGTAGAGAAGATTGGGCGCCGACACAAAAACATCTATATCTTTTTCGTCCACATTCGAACTCAGTTCTTTTAAACCGTCAACACCAAGCCCATCGTTTGAACCGCTGTTTTCATCATTTAAAACTTTCATGACATCATTATAAACTTTGAGCGTTTGCGTGTTAAAAGCCGCATCTATAGAAATAAACTGAAACAGCCAACTCTGCCTTTGGCTTATGCCGGCGGGATTGTAGAAAAGCGCATTCTCGTCATCGCTGATAGCAGTAAACGCTCCGCCCATACCCATAGGCCGAATCCCCCGCACCATCATCCTCGCCTCTTGCTGTTCGTTAAACTCTCCAAAAACCTGCCCGCATAAAAATAAACTTACTGCAACTAAAACAACT
The DNA here is from genome assembly GCA_031282945.1 of Elusimicrobiota bacterium. GTDB lineage: Bacteria > Elusimicrobiota > Endomicrobiia > Endomicrobiales > Endomicrobiaceae > JAITCX01. The sequence continues at coordinate 1,141 of JAITCX010000025.1, read as the reverse complement.
TTTTTCATTTATCGCCGCCTCAAAAATATTCTGTTTCTACCTTTATGTATATCTTGTTTATTATATTTAGTTTTTTTGCTTAATGCAAAACAAGGGGAAACTTTCTTTTGAAAAAGAAGCAAAACTAAAGGCAAGACATTTTTCTCTTTTGAAAAAGAGAAACAGAAAACTAACGGCGCTTAAAACCTTATCCTCTCTTTCAAAAAGAGATATAGAAAAATGTTTTTCTTTAACTTATTTCTTTTTATTTTTTTTGCGCCGCCTTTTTATTAAGAATAAGCTCTTAAAATCTCTTTTTAAAATTTCATCTCTTTCTCATTGAAAGTTCATAACTCCTTTTCCCTTTATCAAACTCTTTATAATTTTTTTTTGCGCTCATTTTTATTAGTAGGGCGTCTTTGGCAACCTCAACGCCCATCCTTGCCGCATCTTTTGCGATATTTATGTGTCAAGAAAATTTGCACGTCCATCTAGGACGCGCTTCATTTTCTTTCCTTTAAATCTCGCAAAATCTACGGCAATTACAGGCATTGGGGTTGCCAAAGACACCCTATGCGCCACGCGCCATGCGAAAATTTTTTCGCCCCCGCGCCGACTCTACTCTTGCATAAATATTATTTTTATCAGATAATTTTGATAATAAACTTTCAAGTTTTTTTATTTGTTTTGTTGTTAAAACGCTTCGTTTACTTTTTTCAATATGCAAAGAACGTTGAAAATATAGTAAGTGCAGTTACAACAAGCAATGCTTTATTTACACAAGAATTTTGAATTTTCATTTTTACTCCTCTATTATTAAAAAATTTTTCACCCATTTATTTTGCGTGTTTGGGGAAAACGCTCATTTTTATTTTTAAGCAATTATATGTCAAAACTATGAAAATTTTTACGAGATGCCCTTACCATATCTTTGTCTTTTCTCTGTCTTTGTTATATTTTTGTTGTTGTCGTGTCGTACTTTCTCCCGAGATCTTTGGTTGGGTGTGGCAAAGAAACCCTAACGCCAATCTTTGCGGCATCTTTTGCGGAATTTGTGTGTCAAGAAAATTTGCACGTCCATCTACGAGGACGTTCTGCATTTTCTTTCCTTCAAATTCCACAAAATCTGCGGCAAATATCGGCATTATAGGTTTCTTGCAAC
>JAITCX010000223.1 GCA_031282945.1 Elusimicrobiota bacterium | reverse complement strand
ATTTTAGATAAAAATAATCCCATAATTTTTAATAGGCTTTCGCTTTATTTAAAAGATTCGCGAAAAGGCGCTTGGGCTTTTGGACGTTTTGGCGCAACGGATGTCAATTTAAAGGAAACTCAATTTGCCAAAAGATTTAACCAAACAAAAAACGGGACAGTTTTTGGGTATGATATTTTTAATAATGAAGCCAATACTTTTTTAATGGGGGCTTACGGCGTTTATGATTTTATAGAGGCGAGGCAATTACAAGATAGAGGAGAAATTGAAAATTTTGAGCTGGGTTTTTACGGCGTTAAAAGCGTGAAACTTTGGCAAAGACCGATAAGTTTTTTAACAAATTTTTCTTTTGGACATCAAGAATATAATCTTATAAGACAGATTTCAGCGGGACGATATTCATTTAGCCCCCGTGCAAATTTTTCAAGCAAGAGTTTAAAAATAAATTTAGAGACAGAATTTGCTTTTGCAATAGAACGGAAATTATATTTAAAACCTTTCATTGGTTTGCAGGGCGGGATATTGTTTAATGAGTCGTTTAGTGAAAATTCAGGACAACCTGCAAGTTTGGATGTTGAAAGCGGAAATAATTATAGGGTGAGGGTTGTTGCGGGTTTGGGAGTAGAAAATAAATACGAGCGCATAATTTGGAATATGCGTATTTATGCGGCAGAAGTTTTGGCAGAACATGCGGCAAAGATAAATGTAAAATTTTTAGATTCTAAGTTTTCAAATTCCAATGAAATAGTAAGCGAGAGAGAATATTTTTTGGCGGGAGCGCAAGGCAGTTTTAATTATTTAGTCGGTAAAAATATTCTAGCTTCCTTAAATGGAAGCGTTGAATACGGTCAAGATTTATTTTCTTATTATGGGGGAATAGGATTTAGTTATAAATTTAAGGGTTTAGAGCGGACAGAAATTACAGGTGATGTTTTTGACAATGCTTATTTATTGTTTGTGCAGAAAAAATATTTAAAGGCCGCTGAGATTTTAAACGGTCTTTTAAATGATATAAACCATCAAGAAGACGCAAAAGATATTTTGGAAAAAATTGAGCGCCAAGTTAATAAGGATGCAAAAGATGAGGAAGCTTTAGATTTTTCAGAGTTGACTTATGCAAAAGGTTATATAAGTTATCAAACGGGAGATTTAGCGGAAGCTGTTTTGCAATGGAAAAAGTTTTTAGAGTTTTCGCAAGATAAGCGGGATGTAGTGGAATATATGGCGCGGTCCGAGCGAACTTTAAACAGACAATTACAGGATAGTTATGAAAATAAGGCGGCCGTAATTTTTGAAAAAGGAATAAAAAATTTTAATAATGGACAATGGGTGGAATGCATAAAAACTATGGAAAAACTGCAGAGCTATGTCAATAAAAATAAATTTGCGCAAAGCGCTTATTATAATTCTTGCGCAAAAGAATATATTAGAAAATCTATCGCGCAGCTTGCAAAATTAAAAGATACAGCCGCCCATAGGGAAAATGATAAAACGGAAAATGCCGTCAATGCGCCAGCTCACAATGAGGCTGCTCATATTGATGAAAACGGCGCGCAGGAAAAATATAATGAAGGGTTAGAACTCTATGCGCAAGGGCGGTATATGCAAGCTCAGCGCGCTTGGGAACAAGCTTTGAGATTAAACCCCAACCATACAAAAGCGAAAGTCGCTTTGGCAAGTTTAAAAGACGAGCAAGAATAAATAATACGGCGCCGAAATTTAAATTTTTTCATAATAAAATTGATTATTAAAAAAATAGGCAATACTATTATCTCTAGAGGAGTAATCCCTGAATCTCATGAAATTGCAACAGCTCATTTTTTTAATGAGCGTGGATTTGATGTTGAATTTCTAGTTCCTATTGATGAAAAGTGTGTCAAAACGCCTGACATAAAAATGAATGGCTTTTTATGGGAGATTAAATCTCCTAAAGGCAAAGGAAAATATACAATAACTCATGCTTTCAAAAAAGCAATTAAGCAATCTGAAAATATAATCTTTGACTTAAGGCGTTTGAATACATTTGATTGTAAGGCTATAACGCAGCTAAAAAAGCAATTTGAGCTTATACATAAAATCAAAAGGTTATTAATAATTACAAAATCAAATAAACTGCTTGACTTCCAAAAGTAATTTTGATACATTAGTGTTGTCGTAAGGGGGGAACGGGCTTTGTTGGATTGCTTAGCTTGTCCCCCCTTTTTTTATTTTTTCCAATCATTTTCTCTCCCTAAATTTCAGCATTATCCTACCCCTGCAAATTCCTTATTCTGTTGGCCGTCTCATTTATTGCATTGACCATACTAATCTTATCCGCCGTCTGCAAATCCGCTAAAGCTCCCCTTTCTATTTTGGTACGTAAAGCAGAACGCATTGGATTAATAAAGTATATCGCCCATCCTTTCTTTTCTCATAAATCTATCCTTTGATTTTTCTTTATTTTTTTGTTTTGAAAAAACTGCTTTTCATCTCCAATTTTGTAAAATATGAATTATATTTTTACTAAAAAAGAGGTATAAATATGTCAATAGCATTAACTGCAAAAGCTCAACAAGAATTTGATAAACTCACTGACAAACAAAAAGAAATTGTAAAAAAACTTCTTCCCAAGAAAAGAGAAATACTTTTTCGAGCTTTTAGCGACGGCTTCACTGCCAGCGATATGAGCAACTGGCTCTTAGAAAAACTCTCTGACGATTCTGACGCTGTCCCTCTTGAAATAAGAAGTTTCTACCAAGGTCTTTGCGCTTCCCCTGCTCAGCCTCGGCCGCCTGAAGAATTGGCGGAACTTAGAGCGCACCCTGAAAA
>JAITCX010000129.1 GCA_031282945.1 Elusimicrobiota bacterium | reverse complement strand
GATAAAATTTTGGCGCTTAGAATATTTTCCAATGATTTGGGAAAATTTGATTTTTGCCTAAAAGATATTTCAGGCCAATTGCTAATTGTTTCACAATTTACGCTCTATGCAAATTGCGCTAAAGGCAGACGTCCAGATTTTTTGGATGCCGCTTCTTATCAAGAAGGCAAAAAACTTTATGAGCAGTTTTTAGATATTATTAAAACTTATAAAATTAAATTTGAAACAGGCGAGTTTGGAGCAGATATGCTTGTTAAAATTCAAAATGCCGGGCCAGTGACAATAATTTTAGATAGCGATGAAATTTAATGACTAGCCAAAATATAAAAATTCTTTTAGAAAATTTAACCCATTGCAATTTATGTCCCATTAAATGCGGCGCAAATAGAAAAAAACAAAAGGGCGTTTGCGGCGCAGGCGCCGAAATTAAAATAGCAAGCCATAATGTGCATTTCGGCGAGGAGCCGGCAATTAGCGGACAGAAAGGGTCAGGAACAATTTTTTTTAGCTATTGTAGTTTGCATTGTAAGTTTTGCCAAAACTATCCAATTAGCCAACTGGGAAACGGCGTAGAAATTAGCGTTGAAAAACTTGCCCAAATCATGCTAGATCTCCAAGCCAAACAAGTCCACAATATAAATCTTGTCAGTCCAACTCACTTTTTTGCTCAAATCGCCCAAGGGGTTTATTTGGCAAAAACTCAAGGTTTAAAAATCCCAATAATCTATAATGGCGGCGGTTATGAAAATGTAGAAACCCTAAAACTTTTAGAGGGTTCAATTGACATTTACATGCCCGATTGCAAATATGCGCTAGATGAACTCGCTTATAAATATTCTGGTATAAAAAATTATTGCGCCCACAATAAAAATGCGCTTTTGGAAATGCAAAGGCAAGTTGGACAATTAGTTTTGGATAAAAATTCAATTGCAAAAAAAGGACTTTTAATAAGACATTTGGTTTTGCCGCAAAATTTACAAAATTCAAAAAAAGTTTTAGAGTTTATCGCCAAAACGCTATCTACAAAAACTTTTATAAGCATAATGTCGCAATATCATCCCGCATATAAAGCTTATGAATTTGAAGAATTATCGCATAAATTAACTTTAAGCGCATACCAACAAGTTTTGGATTATATGGATGAACTCGGTTTTGAAAATGGATGGCGCCAGGAGGTTTAAATGTTGTTTTTAATATTGAGATATATCGTTGCAATTCTTTTAACTTTTTATATTCTGCCCGGCACAGGCCACTTATTTTTAGGCCAATATAAAAAAGGCGCAATAATTATTGGAGTTACGCTATTGTCAATAGTTGTAATTTCAATTGTTTTGCTTGCGGATGTAGACATGAATATTGTCAGGGGGCTGCAAGGATACGAGGCGCTCTATAAATATCTTTTACAAATCGTAACTGAAAATAAAGACATTACCTATTTTAGCGATATCTTTAAAGCTTTAATTTTATCTTATTCGGCCTGCGATATAATTTTTATGTTTATAAAAGATTATAAAACTTTTAAACAGGAACAAGATAAATGAGAAAATATGAAAATGGATTGCAGGTTATTTTTGCAAAAGATGAGTCAAAACCTTTAGCTTCCGTAAACATTTTAATAAATGTTGGGGCGCAAAATGAAAATGCCCAAGAAAGCGGATTTTCGCATTTTATAGAACATTTAATATTTAAGGCGGGCAAAAAATATCCGGGTCTTACTTTTGTAAAAAATATAGAATCCGGCGGGGGCTATACAAATGCCCAAACTTCAAAAGATATAACTATGTATTATGTAGATATCGGCAAAAATTTGGCGGGGCTGGTTTTAAAAATGTTTGCCGATATGCTCATAGAGCCAAATTTTGTAGAAAGCGAAGTTGATATGGAGAGATTGGTTGTCATTGAGGAAATTCAAAGTTATTTAGACGAGCCCGAGGATATATTATATGAAGCTTTTGTAAAAACTATTTATAAAAATAGCGCTGGAAAAAATTCTATTTTAGGAACAAAAGAAAATATAAAAAATGCAAAAGTTGCAGATATCCTCTCCTTTTATAAAAAACATTATATCGCTAAAAATATTGTCATTGCCGTCGCCGGAAATTTTGATGAAAAAGAAATTTATAAAATTATAGACGAGACTTTTGCTAAACTTCCAAAAGTTAAACAACAGCCTTTGCCAAATATATATCAAAAAAACCATAAAACCCCAATGCAAGTTTTAGAGGCAAATACAGAAAATAGTTTTATTATAAATGGATTTTTGGGACCCGACATAAAAAGCGATGAAATGTTTGCAGCGGAAACCGCCATGCAAGTTTTGGGAGGCGGCAGATCAAGCCGATTAGTACAAAAACTAAAAAGACAAGACAAAATTGTATACGATATAAATTGCTGGTTAAACCATCAAAGAGGAACTACATTTTTTGCAAATTTTGCCATAACTAAAAAAGAAAATCTCAAAAAAGTAAATGCCGAAATTTGCGCTCAAATAGAAAAAATTATCGCAAGCGGAATTACCCCCCAAGAATGCGAACGCTCAAAAACGGCTTTGCTTTCCCAATGGGCATTTCAACATCAAAATATAAGTTCCGCCATACAAGAAGATGCATACTGGCTTTTAATGGATCGTAAAAACTATTCTAAAAATTATATGCAAAATATTAAAAAGGTTAAAGCGGCCGACATTAAAAATTTCTTTAAGAAATATTATCAAAGCCAATTTTTAACAACAGTCTGCCTTACCTCTAAAGAGGCTAAATGAATATTTCCGTTTTTAATTTAACAAATAAAATAAAAGTAATTTTTGATAAAACCAATGGAGCTGAAATTTTAAACATAAAAGTTTTTGTTGGGGTTGGAAGCGCTTGCGAAAATGAAAAAAATTCAGGGCTATCAAGTCTTACCCTCTCAAGCATGATGCGCTCTACCCTTTTAAAAAATAGCGAGAGTTTGGATGGCGCAATTGATGATTTAGGGGCAAGCCTTTCAGGCGTGACCTCCCATGATTATTCTTTTATTAGCATGGCTTTGCTGTCAAAACATTGCAAAAACGCTTGCGAAATTTTAGCTGAAATAATAACCAAACCTGCATTTGACAATGCGGAAATAGATTGGCAAAAAAAGATGGCGGTAAATGCAGAAAATTTGAGAAAAGACGACATAGACGATACCGCCTGCGATGCTTTTTGCGCAAAAATTTATAAGGATACGCCTTATGCTTATCAAAGCTGGGGTAAAATTGAAACATTAAAAAAGTTGACAAGGGAGCAAATTGTAGAACGGCATAAAAAAGTTTTCTGCGCAAAAAATTTGCTTATCGCCGTCTGCGGAAATATTTCGCAAAAAATATTATTTGAGAATTTACAAAAGAGTTTTGGGCAAATAGAAGTCGGCGAAAAAATTTGTATTCCAAATTTTAAATTTAAAGGTTATGAAAATTTTGCAAATAAAACAGTTAAAATAAAAACAAAATTTAATCAGGGTTATATTTTAAAAGGGTTTGACGCGCCAAGCTGTTTGGATAGAGATTTTGTAACAATAAATATTATAAATGCAATGCTTGGCATGCGTATGACCAGTAAATTTTTTGTGCGTTTGCGCGAGCAATTGGGTTTGGCTTATAGCGTAAATACAATGTATCCAATTTCTAAAAATAAAAGCTTTTTCGCCGTGCATATCGGCCTAGACAAAAAAAATATAAAATTTACCCTTAGTGAAATTGATAAAATTTTTAATGATTTTTTAAGTAAAAAAGTATCTCAAAAAGAATTAGATGAAACTAAAACTTTTTTAAAAGGGCGCCGCCTTTTAGCCAGACAAGAAATTGGCGCAAAATGTTTAGCTCTCGGCAGAGCTGAAATTTTAGGGTTGGGGTTTAAATGGGATTTGAATTTTGATAGGGAAATTAAAAAAGTTACAAACGCTGATATTTTAAGAGTTGCAAAAGATATTTTTTCTAAACGCAGTTTGACAATTGTTTTAAACTAAAGAAAATAATTGTCTATTGCATTTCCGTTAAGTTTTTCCAAAAACGTTTGGGCATATTTTGTTGGCGCAGTTTAGAATTTGTTCTGCCTTTGATTTCGCTTATATCATAAAATTTTTTCCAGAGAGCTTTATAAAATTTTTCCGTTTCATCAGCCTCAACAACTTCAAAATCTTCCACATTAAAAATTTCGCATTTTTTATTTTTATAAATGCATATCATTTTATGCGTCTCGTCATAGATCATAAAACTTTCATTGTTTAATCTGTCTGCAAAATGCCAAGCTAAATGCGCTAGCACCATGTTTTTGGGATTTATTTTTGCAAAAAAAGTTTGATTGATTTTTTCAAACCTCACAAAACCTTTATATTGGCAAACTTCATTTATAAGATTTTTGACGGCATTTCTCAAAAATAAAACATTTTCATCATGCAAAAAAGTCAAAGCTTTCGTCCCATGGACATGCAGCAATTTAATAAAAGCCAGCAGATGATATTCTTTGCCCTCGGCGCAGCTCAAAAAACTGTTTTCTATAAAGTTTAAAATTTCTCTGTCAAAACTTTTAAGCCATGTTAAAACCCGTTTTGCTTTTGCGGCATCTGTTTTAATATGCAAACTAGCAAGCAGCAGCGGCTGGCGGCTAATACTTAATGGAGTAGTTTTATGCTTAAAACTTTCAAATACGCAAGTCAAAAAACCATAAAAACTTCCGTCATAAGTATAAATTAAATCATCCATTTATTAAGACCTTTGTTGTATCAAAAAGCCCCGGCAAAACAGGTTTAATAAAACTGGAATATATTTGCAATTCCCGCTGCGACATTAAAGCTTGTAAAACATCTGTTTTATGAAAACTTAAAGAGTCGAATTTTTTGCCTTTACATAAAATAAAATATTTCGCTCGTTTTAAAACAACTCCCAACTTTTTCAAATCTTCAAAATCCAAAGATTGATTTTTTCTTGCCATTAAAATATTTCTAACGCTCTTTACGCCAATTCCGGGAATACGCAAAAGCGTGTCATAACTTGCGGCATTTATTTCTATAGGAAAAAATTCGGGATGTTTAAGCGCCCAATTGCATTTTGGATCTATAAAAGGACTGAGCATCGGGGTTTGATCGTCTAAAATTTCGCAGGATTTAAATTTATAAAAACGCATTAGCCAATCAGCTTGGTAAAGCCGATGCTGGCGCAAAAGCGGCGGCGGAGTGGTTGGAGCCGGCAGGGCGGTGTCGTCTGAAACAGGCATATAAGCGGAATAAAAAATACGTTTTAGTTTATATTTATTATAAAGGTTTTCCACTAAAGTTAAAATATGTTTATCGTCTTCGGGACTTGCCCCAATTATTATTTGCGTGCTTTGACCGGCAGGGGCAAATTTTGATTGAGTATTTTTAATGGGCGCAATTGTTTTAAATGAGCCGTTAAAATGCGGCGAGAGCGCATGCGAATTTTCTATTATTTGATTAGCGATAAATCCCATGGGTTTTAAAATTAAATCTTTGTTTTTTTGAGGGGCTAGGCGCGTCAAACTTTTTTGCGAGGGGAGTTCTAGGTTTATGCTAATTCTGTCAGCTAAAAAACCTATTTGTTTTATTAAATCGGCGCTCGTTCCGGGAATAGCTTTTGCATGAATATAGCCGACAAAATTATATTTATTGCGCAATATTTTAA
>JAITCX010000011.1 GCA_031282945.1 Elusimicrobiota bacterium | reverse complement strand
CACTTTGCCGCCCTTCCCGCTCCCATTTGAAAAAACCTCTCAGCTGTTTTTTTATCCTTTGCGATCTGTTGTTTTAGCTCATCCAGTGAATTGAATTTCTTTTCGGGTCTGATATATCTCAACAATGAAATGTGGGTTTTAGAAAATGTTCTAGTTTTATTGAAATTTAATAAATGAACTTCCGGCGTAAAAATGCTGTTTTGCCCAAGCGTCGGCCTAACCCCTAAATTTACAACCGCTCCATAAACTCTAGTTTTTTGTTGAGCAATTGCCACAAAAACGCCCTTAGGCAATAATTTCTCCTCTTCAACTCTTAAGTTAATGGTGGGAAAACCAAGTTCCTTGCCAAGACCTAAATCCGAAAATTGTTTGCCCGAAAAACTAAACGGTCTGCCCAACATTTCATTTGTCGCTTCTATGTTTGAGGATTCTATAAATTTCCTAATGCCGGAGGCTGAAACAATATTGCCCGAAACTTTAAAAGGCTTTATCAAATTGACATCTATTTTATATTTTTGAGCATTTTGCTTTAACCATTTTATATCACCCTGCCTGTCTTTTCCAAAAGCAAAATCATAACCGCAAACAATCTCTTTTGCATTTAAACCCTTTATTAAAAAACCTTTTAAAAATTCTTCCGCCGTTTGATGAAAAATATCGGAGTCTATTGAAAGTAAAATTATTTTGTCAGGTAGGAGGTTTGATATTTGTTCTATCTTTTCATGAGCTAAAGATAAAACGCCGCTGTGGCTTTTCATCGGTTTATCTAAAGCTATAATAATGCTCTCAAATCCTTTTTGCTTTGCAGATAAAACAGCGCGTTCTATCAATTTTTTATGTCCCAAATGCACTCCGTCAAAAGTTCCAATTGCCACGCTTGAAAAGTTATTTTTCATACAAAGCCTCTATATTTATAATGTTTTTTGACAACAATTCCTCATCGCAAAAAGCCTCGCTTCCCACTGCATTTTTTACGTCAAAAGAATCTATTGTCTGCCTGCGCAAATTTTTAACGCTTGCTCCGCAGCCTAAAACATCTCCTAAATCACTCGCTATCGTCCTTATATATGTGCCGCTAGAGCAGTCTATTATTAAATCTAAAATTCCATCGCAAAAAGAAAGAAGTTCTATTTTATTTATTGTAATTTCTCTCGCTTTTCTCTGGACTTCTATGCCTTTTCGCGCAAGTTTGTATAAAGGTTTTCCATGTATTTTTATGGCAGAAAACATTGGAGGAGTTTGTAAAATTTCGCCTTCAAATTTTTGTAGAGCGTAAACTATATCATCCTTTGAAATATGCGAATAATCTTTTTGACTTATTATTTTTCCGTCCATATCGCCCGTATCTGTTTTTACTCCAAGCAAAAAAGATGCGCTATACGTTTTATCTTTTTTTAAAAATTTATCTTGCAGTTTGGTGGCCTCATTTATTAAAACAAGCAAAAGCCCAGTTGCTAAAGGATCCAAAGTTCCGCAATGGCCGGTCTTTTTTGCTTTTAGTGTTTTCTTTATAATATTGCAAACGCCAAAAGATGTAATGCCTTTTGGCTTATCAATTAATATAAGCCCAGACTGAACCATTTAAATTAAACTCCTAATTTTTGCAAGACTAAAACTTTATTTTATTTAAAAGAAAATGATTGCAATACCATTTTTTTTGCCTTCTCAATGTTTGCTTCCAAAGTCGCCCCCGCCGCATTTTTATGTCCGCCCCCGCCGAGTTTTTTTAATGCGGGCAATAAATTAAATTGCCTAACGGAACGCAGACTCAATTTACTTGCATTGGGATTTTCTTGCGTTATTAAACAGCTTACTTTTACGCTTTCTATTTTTAAACCATAATTTACAATGCCCATTGTAGATTTATCTTTGTTTGAAAATTTATTAAACATCTCATCGGTAACCGTAAATATTGCAAGTTTTTCATTGCAATGCAATTCTAATGTTGATAACCCAGCCGCTAAAAATTTCAATAAATTTTCAGTTTTATCTGAATAAATTTTTCGTTCTATATCGTTTGGAATAACGCCAAGTTCTATGAGTTTTGCGGCTGTAAGATGGGAGTGGGCAGTGACATTTGAATTTTGGAATTTGCCTGTATCGGTAAGCAATCCTATGTAGAGGTTTTGAGCTTCTTTTTTGTCAGGGGTGGTATTTAGAGCTTCAAAAACATCCAATACAAGCTCAGAAACAGAGGAGGAATTGGGGTCTACAAAATTTACATCGCCAAAATTTTCATAGGTTTTGTGATGATCTATATTGATAATTTTTTTAGCCTGCACAGGAGTTATAATGTTTCCAGATCTTTCCCATTGTCCCGATTCTAAAATTATGGCGCAATCAAAAACATCTTTTGGACTTGCTTTAGCTTTTACTTTTGAAATACCGTTTATGCATTTTAAGTTTTTGGGTATTGGATCGGCGCAATATACAATTGCTTTTTTTCCAGTGCGATTTAACATTAAAGCTAAAGCGGCGGCACTTCCCAAACTGTCTCCGTCAGGACTTATATGGCCTGCTATAAAAAATGTTTTGGATTGTTTTAATATTGCGGCTATTTGCTTTAATTCATTTTTCATTTTTTAAGCGCTCCATTATCTCCAAAACTTTGGAGGCTTTTTCATTGCTATCATCATAAATAAATCTTATTTCTGGAGTGCGTCTCAAATTTAATTTTACGGCGATTTGATGTCTAACTTCTCTGATATTGTCTTTTAAAATCAACTCATTTTTTTTAACTGTCTCCTCATCGCCGAAAACGCTAAAATATATTTTACAATTCAATAAATCATCGCTCAATTTCACTTGTGTAATTGATACCAAAGCCGCATCCAATCCATCAAAATCTCTTACGATATTTGCAACTGTTTCTTTTATAAGCTCCCCAACGCGCTGCGCTCTTTTATAGCTTTGCATTAAAGTTTCCTCGCTATCTTTTCAAGACTAAAACATTCTATTATATCGCCTTGTTTTACATCCGCAAACTTTTCTATTCCTATCCCGCACTCAAATCCTTTTTCAACTTCCTTAACATCATCTTTAAGGCGTTTTAGCGAGGAGATAACGCTTTCAAAAATTATGGCATTATCACGCAAAAGTCTAGCTTTTGAACCGCGCACAATTTTTCCCTCAACTACCGCGCTGCCCGATATCACGCCAACATTTGAAACTTTAAAAACTTTTTTGACGATTGCCTTACCGATAATTTTTTCCTTTAGATCTGGATCCAGCAATCCTTCCATTGCGGCTTTTACATCTGCAATGAGATCATAAATTATCCTGTATACATTTATGCTTACGCCTTCATCCTCGGCGAGTTTTTCCACCTCCACTGAAGGCCTTAAATTAAACCCGACAATTAAAGCGTTTGAGGCAACTGCCAAGTCCACATCCGACTCAGTTATTGCGCCGGCGCCGCGGTGAATAATTTTTAATAAAATCTCGTCTGTAGAAAGCCTTTCCAATGCATCGCACAAAGCGCCAAGCGATCCCTGAACGTCCGCCTTTAAAATTATGCGCAAGTCTTTTGTTTTTCCCGCGCTAATATCCGCCAAAGACAAATGCCGCTTGCTTGTAAGGGATGCTTTTTTTGCTTTTTGAAAACGCGATTCTGCAATCTCGCGCGCCTGATATTCATTATCCAAAACCACAAATTTATCGCCTGCTTGAGGCGGCGTATTGATTCCCAAAACTTCAACAGGCATAGACGGCGTTGCAAGGTGGAATCTTTTTCCATGCTCGTCTATCATTGCTCTAATTTTTCCATAAGTTGTTCCCACCACAACATTATCTCCAACTTTCAGCGCCCCTTTTTCAATGAGCAAAGTTGCAACGGCTCCCTTTTTGGGATCCAGTTTCGCCTCTATAACAATACCTTGAGCATTTCTTTCAGCATTGGTTTTTAGTTCCATCATTTCAGCTTTAATGAGAATATTTTCTAGCAGTAAATTAATGTTAATTTGTTTTTTTGCAGAGATATCCACCATTATGGTATCGCCGCCCCACTCTTCTGAAAGCAAGCCGTAGCCGCTCAGCTCCTGCCTAATTTTTTGCGGATCTGCAGTCGGCAAATCAATTTTATTTACCGCCACAATTATTGGAACGCCCGCATCTTTTGCATGGTTTATCGCCTCTAAAGTTTGAGGCATCACGCCGTCGGCCGCTGAAACAACTAGCACTACAATATCTGTAACCTGAGCGCCGCGCGAGCGCATTGCAGTGAAAGCTTCATGGCCGGGCGTATCAAGAAATGTTATAAATCTGCCGTCTGTTGTTTTAACTCTGTATGCGCCGATATGTTGGGTTATTCCGCCGTATTCGCCTTCGGCGACATTTGTTTTTCTTATGGTGTCAAGCAGCGATGTTTTGCCATGGTCCACATGTCCCATAATCGTCACGATTGGAGCGCGCGCAGTCAAGTTTTTTTCATCATCTTTTTGTTCCTCAGCAGTTTCCTCAGAATAAATAGAGACGAGTTTCGCCTCATAGCCAAACTCATTTGCCAAAAGAATTGCAGTGTCCACATCCAACCTTTGATTTATCGTTGCAAGACTGCCGAGCGACAATAATTTTTTTAGCACATCCGCCACGCCTTTATTCATTTTAATGGACAAATCGCGTACCGTTATAAGTTCGTTTACTTCTATTGACGGCAAAGGAGCCGCCTTTTGATTTTTATTTTCCTCTTCCTCTTGTTGTTTAGGCGGCTCAGCGGCTTCCTCTGTTTTAGGAGATTGCGGAGCTTGGTAGGGCTGTTCTTTTTGCGAAATTTCTTGCTGCGTCTCAACATTAATAACTTTATCTTTATTGGTATCGTTTTCTTGCATTTGAGTTTTTTTTGTTAGATTGTTAGGGTCGCCGTTTTGTTCAGCTTTATCTTTTTTAATTGTATCGTCTGCAGCCTGATTTTTTTTGTCAGTGCGGGGAGCGGCGGTCTTTTTAACTCTCTGATTTGTTTTCTTAACATTTTCTCCCTTAACAGTTTTTTTAACTTCGCTATGCTTTAAATTCTTTTTTGTCTCTTCTGTCTCATCATTTAATTTAGGAGATTTTTTTGCAGCCGTTTTTGCCTTAGGTTTCGCCGATGTTTTTGCGGTCTTCCCATTAGCGGTAGTTTTTTTATCAGTTTTTTTTATTGTTGCCATAACACACTCCTACACTTCAAAAATTGTAATTGTAATTATAATTTACATTTACTTATTGCTGTCAATATCATCATCTTTAGATTTCTCGTCTGGATTTTGCGTTTCATCTGCATCAGAGGCGCCCTCATCATTTGCCTTAACTTCTTCATTTTCGGCAGGATCCTCTGTTTCCTCCTCAGCTTCGCCAAGATGTTGGGCGTCCTGAGCGGATGGTTCATCTTGCGGAATATTGAGAGATTTCTCGTCTAATTCTTTATTTTTCAATACCTCAATTTCGGCCGCCTTAGCCTTAAGACTAAACGCTTTAGCCGCTTCTATAATTTTGCCTGCGGTTTTTGGCCCTATACCGGGCAGTGTTGTCAAATCCTCAACGGATAAAGTTTTTAGTTTTTCTATATTTGTAAAACCCGCCTGCGCTAAAACTTCTATTGTCTTATCATTTAATCCTTCAAGTTGTTCCAAAGCCGCTATTTGTCTAGTATTTTTTTGTTGAAGTTCCTCTTTTCTTTGAGCTTCAGTTTTCACATCAATATGCCAGCCCGTCAATTTTGCAGCCAGCCTAACATTATGGCCGTTTTTGCCAATTGCCAAAGACAGCATATCGGATCCCACAACCGCCTCGGCCTTTTTTTCTAAGGTAGAGACAATGCTTACAGAAATAACTTTTGCAGGGGTTAAAGCATTTGCTATAAAGGTGACGGGATTGTCGGAATACGCAATTAAATCGATGCGTTCGCTTCCGCCCAGCTCGTCAATAATCGGTCTTATTCTTGCGCCCTTAACGCCGACGCATGCTCCCACAGGATCAACCTTTAAATTTTTTGAAATCACAGAAACTTTAGAGCGCAGACCCGCTTCCCTCACAACGCTTTTTATCTCTACAATTTTTTCATAAATTTCAGGCACTTCAATTTCAAACAATTTCTTTACAAGCTCAGGAGTTTTCCTAGATAAAATTGTAGCGGGAGCTTTATTTTCATTTTCTCTAACTGATACGACAACAGCTCTTATATGCTGGCCGACCACAAATTTTTCTTTTGGGACCTGCTCGCTAACCGGTAAAATTCCCTCGCCCCTACCCATATCTATAATTAAAGTTTTATTTATAACTCTATAGACATTGCCGCTGATAATATGTCCAATCTTATTTTTCATCTCCTCATATAGAGATGAACGTTCTAATTCTTTAATACGTTGAATTATTACATTTTTTGCAGTTTGGGCGGCAATTCTGGCAAAATCTTGAGTATTTAAATACAACTTTGCCATATCGCCTATTTTTAAATCGGGGTCAATTTTTTGAGCTTGAGACAATTCAATTTGCATCAATGGATTATCCGCCGTGCCGTCCTCAACAACCATTTTAAGCGCATAAGCCGTCATCTCGCCTGTCTCAAGGTTTATGTTTGCGCAAGCGTTTACGTTTTTGCCGACGAGCTTTTTATATGCAGAAACAAGAGCGCTTTCAATTATTTCAATGATCACTTTTTTTTCTAGTTTCTTATCCTTCTCAATTTGTTCAAGAGCCGCCAAAAGCTCTCTTTTGTCTGCCATAATATATCCTCCATTAAAATTCTGGTTCTAAATTTGCTTTTCTAATATTTGAATATTCTATTTCAAAGTCGCCGTTTGTCTCATCTTTTATTTTTACGATCCCGTCTGAAAATGACATTAAAGTTCCCAGAAAATTGCGTTGGCCGTTGTATGCTACAAATGTTTGAATTCTAGCTTTCTTGCCAATAAACCGCAGATAATCTTTTTCTTTTTTAAGAGTGCGGTATAAACCGGGAGAAGAAATTTCTAAAATATAAGATTCGTCTACGATATCCGTTTGATCCAAAACCTTACTAAAAATCCTACTCATTTTTTCGCAGTCGTCTACGGTTATGCCTTTTTCATTGTCTATATAAATTCTAACGACTCGTTTCCCATCCTCTCTCACATACTCAATGTCAACAAGTTCAAAGCCTTCGTTTTGACTAAGCGCAGACAATAAATTTTCAATTTCTTTGGCCTTATTTGCCATAAACCCTCCATATATAAACAAAAGACGCCTTGCGGCGTCTTTCATTGCAACACATATTCATAG
>JAITCX010000091.1 GCA_031282945.1 Elusimicrobiota bacterium | reverse complement strand
GCTGCGCCAGCCTATCGGCATTATATGCCTTAAAAGCGGCGGCATCTATTACTTGAACTAGGAGATTAAAATAATCTTTATATTGATAAACTTTAATTAATATCCCATTTTGAAAATTTATTTTAGGCGTATTATAGAGAGTTATTTTATTATCCAAATTATTAAACAATGTTATTGCATTGCCTGAAATATTATCATTTGCCAAACTCCATTTATAACTATTTGTTAAGGCCTGCAAAAAAGTATCTATAGACATAAAATTATAATGAGCTGAAATAAATATTACTTTATCTATTTTTGTATCAACCACTACAAATAATTTATACAATTCATTTGGGGCTAAAGCGCTATTATAAGATTGTGATGTGGGATCCGATGCATCATAGAGATAAGTTGTACCGAATTCATCCGCATACACGCTATTCCATTGTCTTGCTTTTGCCGCTTTGGCATTTGTATCCGATAATTTAATCCCCCCAATTTCCACCTTAGAAAACCTCAATTTATTTATATTTTCCCCATTTGTAGAACAGACAAAAACCGCTGACAACCCTAATGCAAGAACAATTAAAGCGCCCATAATTTTTATAAACTTATTATTCATTTCTCCCACTTTTCAAATTTAAATTTCAATATTTTTAATTGCCCAATTATCGGCGGACGCCAATTTATGCAATTTTATTTTAGATGTTGTTTTCCTGTAATTTCATCAACTGCAATTTTTAAAACTCTTACAGCCTTAAGGCTTTCTGGAGGATAGAGGGCTTTTTGCAAAAAACCATAATGGCGCATCATTAAATCCAACCCTTTGATTTTTTCATTTTCATCCTCTATGACAGAAATTTTTCCAAATGCAATTACGCTTTTATAAAATTCCGTCCAATTTTGCGCTTTTTCGCTTTTGCCAATCTCAGCAACAGATACGCCGCTAAAACAAACATTGTCATTAACTTTTAAAATATCATGTTTTTTACCTTCTTTTGCGCCATGCAGATAAACAAAAATCTTTCCATCTTTAACTTCATAACCAAAATTCATCGGCACGCTATACGGTTTATTTTTATCGCATAAAGCTAAATGCAAAATTTGGCTTTTATCCAAAATATCGCATATTTCATCAAAATCCTTAACTTCTCTATCAGCTCGTCTCATCTTTATTCCTTTTTGCAACAAATAAACGAGGCGGCGCAAATAATTATTTTTGCGCCGCCTCAACCTGATCTCATTTTTTAGATTCTATAAACCCTTCATTTTTCTTTAAAATTTCTTTTGCCTGTTGGGCTGAAACATTATTTAAAATCATCACAATTGCAACCTTTGCATTGTTTGCGCAAGCGCGCAAAGCTTCTTTAGCGCGTTCCAAAGACGCTCCTGTTGCAAGCATAACTATCCTTGCGGCGCGCCCCGTTAATTTAAGGTTTGTGCATAAAACATCCACCATTAAATTTTTATAAACTTTTCCAACTTGAGTCATGACGCCCGTTGAGATCATATTCAAAATAAGTTTCTGCGCCGTGCCTGCTTTCAAGCGCGTTGATCCTGTCAAAATTTCACTGCCCGTATCCACTTCAATAGACAGCTTTGCAAGTTTAGAAATTTCAGCGTTTAAATTGCAAGATATTGAAATTGTATAGGCGTCTATAGAATTTGCATATTCCAATCCTCCCAAAACATAAGGAGTGCGTCCGCTTGCGGCGATACCGATTAAAACATCTTTATCGCAAAGTTTAATATTTTCCAAGTCCGCCGCGGCAAGACCCGGCGAATCCTCAGCTCCCTCAACCGCATGGATAAACGCTTTTTGGCCGCCTGCAATCAAACCCAAAACCCGCCCTTCCTTTAAACCAAAAGTGGGCACGCATTCAACCGCATCCAAAAGCCCGAGCCTGCCGCTTGTGCCGGCGCCGATATAAACAATTCTGCCGCCCTGTTTAAATCTCTCGGCTATAATGTCTATAGCTTTTGCAATTTGCGGTAAAACTTTTTGCACGCTTGCCGCAACGCTTTGGTCTAAGGCATTCATTAAAACGCAAAATTCTAAACTTGAAAGTTTATCCAAATTTTTACTTTTTTCATTTGGAGTCTCTGTAGTTAAATGTTCTAAATTCATCTTAATCTCTCTAAATATTCATCTTTATAACCAAACAAAAATGTCAAAACGAAACCGCCGATATAAGCCGCTACAAGTCCAAGCAAATACCAGATCCACATTTTATTTGCAATTATGGCTGCCATTAAAATTCCGCTTAAACCGAAAGTTGTCGCGCCCACATCGCCGATACGGCTTGTCACAAAAGCAATCAAAGCTCCGCCGAAACCCGCCCCTAAACATGCCGTGATAAACGGATAAAAAAGCGGGAGAGACACGCCGTAAATTAAAGGTTCGCCAATACCCAAAAATCCTATCGGCAAACTGGACGAAATTATTTGCCTTAACTTTTTATCTTTAGTTTTCACATAAACTGCAATAGCCATTCCCACCTGCCCCGCGCCTGCGCATGCCAAAACGGGAAGCAAAACGGTATAGCCGTGTTCTGCAATCAACTGCGCATGTATCGGCACAAGCCCTTGATGAATTCCAAGCATAACCAAAGGCAAAAAAGTAGCCGATAAAATATAACCGCCGACAATGCCCCCTGTTTTGAGAGCGAAATCCACGAGGATAAAAGTTATTATGTCCATTAAAACTGCGCAAATCGGCATGATCAAAGCAAAGGTAATAATTGAACCTGCAATAACCGTAATTAACGGAACCAGAAAAAGATCCAGCCAAGCGGGAACAATTTTTCTCACCAAACCTTCAATTTTTGCAAAGGCCGCCGCGCTTGCCAAAACTCCAACCACCCCGCCGTAACCAGCTTTAAGCGTTATGGATATAAGCGGAATTGTAAGCGTTTGGCCGTCCAAGCCGTTTAATTGCGGCAGATAAATTAATGCGCCGGCAATCGCGCCCAAAATTGCCGAACCGCCAAATTCCCTTGCGCTATTAAATCCAATTACAACCGCCATAATGCCTGCCATAATGGAACCGATTGCGGCAAATAAATTAAACCAAGGATTTGCAACAATCCCAGCGTCAATCATTTTTAAAACATTGCAAATTGCAATCACTAATCCGCAGGCGATGAAGCCCGGTATTAAAGGTAAAAATATATTTCCAACATGCCTAAACAAATTTTGAGCCGCGCCTTTTTGTTGAGCTTTAATTTTAGCCTTCATATCGGCGGCAACATCTTTAATTTCACCTTCCTCTACAGGCGCGCCGCCTAAAATGCCGCTGACTTTTTCAAACGCTTCGCGCAGTCTTTGCGCATGGCCGGGTCCCACCACAATCTGCATTTGTCGGCCGTCTACAACGCCTAAAATCCCGTCCAACTTTTTTATGCCCGCTACATCAGCTTTTGTTTTATCTATCAAGTCAAGCCTCAAGCGCGTCATACAGTTTGTGAAAGCGGAAATATTTTCTTTTCCGCCGCAAAGAGCAAGAATTTCTCC
>JAITCX010000070.1 GCA_031282945.1 Elusimicrobiota bacterium | reverse complement strand
AAAGAGACGCTCGTTGCGGCAAGCGTAAAACCTAAACCAGAAATCTTAGAGGCGTCTAATGCAAAATTTTTTCCGTCAACGTTAACGCCGACGCTTTTTGGCGAGCCTATTGGAAATGGAAAACTGGAATCTAAACTCTGCGTATTCTTTGATAAGGCCGCCGTTTGACCCGCGGGTTTGCTTGCAAAATCTGCTGCAAAAATGTTCCAAGCTCCGTCTACGCCTAAATATAAAGCGTTTCCTTGTTTTTGCAGAGCAAAACCCGGCGGCGCAAAAAACAATTGCGAGATATTGTCTGCAATTGAATTTGCGCCGATAATTTTTACCTGTTTTGTGCCAATGCCTAAATTGTTTATTTGCAATGTGCTGTTTGAGACGAGAAAAGACCCTGTGATCTGTAACGAATCTCCTACGCCGTTAAAAAAATCTATGTCTAGCGCTAAATAAGAATCTGTTAAAACTACATTATTGCCAACATTAAGGACGCCTGCAGAAATCACGCTTTCGCTATTTTGCAAAGAAAGCAGCGCGCCGCCTTCAATATGGAGAATTCCCCCTATTGTTGAATTTGCCGCGCTTCTAAAAATCACAGTCCCTTGATTTATCCAAAAATTGTTTGAAGTTGCGGTAGCTAATCCGTCAAAAATTAAAACGCCTTCGCCAGTTTTTGCTATCGTTGAGGTTGCAACGCCTTGGGATCTTAATCCATTGGGTAAAAAATTACTGCCGTCAAAAATTATTCTTGAATAGAAATTATTGATATAAATATCATTAATTTGATTGGCGGCAGTATTATTTAAAAAAGTTATGGTGGAATTTTTAAAGGTGAGGGTTGATTTATCCATCATATAAATTGCTCCGCCGGCATTGGAATTAGCGGCCGCATTATTTGCAAATAAAATATTTTCAATATTTTCAAAAGTAAGCGCCGCATCGTATAAACGCAACGCCCCTCCCCCTGAGGAGCCGACAAGCGTATTGCTGGAAAAAATTATATTTTTAGAATTTGCAAAATGTGCAAAAGATGAATTAAGAGCCAGAGCGCCGCCTGAATTTGAAAAATTTGAAGTGTTTGAACTAAAAATAAAATCTGAACCCTCTGATAAAAGCGATGACTGAGTACGCAGTGAAAAAGGACTTGAATACCTAGATAGGTTTTGATTGATATTTACAATACTATTATTAAAGGTAATCATTGAGTTATTTTCCAGATCAAATGCTGATACATAATTTGAATAATTAAAAGAAATATCTAAAGCCATATTAGAAAATTCTAAAAGCGAATAATTAATTACATTTATTGCGCCGCTATTAGAATTTGAATAGACAATGCTTAAAGAGTTTTTATCGGCGGCTTGACCTATAAAAGAAAATGTAGATCCGCTGTTTGCATAAATTGCCGCCCCAGATCCATTTGAAGCATTGTTGGCTGAGAACACAATATTTGAATTTATAAAATCAATATTTGAATTAGCGGAATAAATTGCCCCGCCGTAGTTGCTGTTTAGAGTATTGTTTCCCGAGAAAATAATATTTGAATTTACAAAATCAATATTTGCGCCAATGGAATAAATTGCGCCGCCATAACCAGATTTTAAAGAGTTTGAAGTAAAAAATACGTCTGAATTATGAAAAGATAAACTGGAATTTTGAAATAAATAAATAGCCCCGCCGCCGCTTGATGAATTATTAGTAATATTAGTATTAGAGGTAAAATGAACTAAAGAATTTGAAAATAAAATTTTACCGTTTTCTTCAACAGCTAAAGCTCCCGCCGTCACGACTGAATAATTATTAATAAAATATACGCTTGAAAATAAAACTTCAAAGAGAGAATTTTTAATGTCCAATGCGCCGCCCACATTTGCGCTATTTTTCAAGAAAGTGAGACTTGAATTGTATGCCAAAAATTTAGAATTGTTGGCTGCAAAAACTGCGCCGCCTGTACTTGCAAAATTATTTTCAAAATTTACAATTGAATTGTTAAATGAGGAAACTGAAAGATCTAAATAATTTGCTCCGCCTCTTGCCGCCGCGCTATTGCTTGAAAATTTTATTTGCGCATTTTTAGAATATAACATTGAACGCAATGCATAAGCCGCCCCGCCGTTAAAAGAGGAATTTGATGAAAAATTGATATTTGAAAAAAATCCAGAGCTGGAATTTTCCATAGAAAATACCCCGCCGTTAAATTGACTTGATACAAAATTTAAAAAAGAAATATCGTAAAAAGCGGCGGACGAATTTGCCAAAATAAAACCTAAATCTAGGCGGCGTGAAGAATCCAATAAATAATTTTCCCCGTAAACTTCAAACTTTTTTGACTGCATTAAACCAATAGCTAAAGAAAATTGAAAATCCGCCGCCGCCGCAGTTTCCTCCAGCGGTACCGTCCCGAAGCTTTCAATGTTTTGCAAATTCGAAACAAAAATATTCCATGCGCCAGAGAGCTGAAGATAAACGCTCTGTCTGCCGTCTCCGTCATCTTGCACAAAACGATCCAGTCCGCTCAATGAAAAAAGCCCGCTTAGATCAGCGCCTGCCGGCAAACTCATTATTTTTGCGGCGTTTTTGCTAGCCTTAATAATGTTTGCGCTAATTGTGGAATTGGCAATTGCGTTTACATTATCAACATAAAGCAAATCGCCCGTCTGGCTTTTTAAATCAATATCAAAAATAAGATTTGCAAAATTTAAATTTAGAGAGTTAACATTTAATGTGTTTTCTGTAATACCGTTTACCATAGAAAGCGAGCCGTTATTTGTAATCTCTAAATTTCCCAATGTGGACGAAAGCGTTGTAAAAAGCGCCGTCCCCGAGCTAATATAAAAAACCTGACCGCTTTGCGTAAATTCAAATGGAGTTTCTTTAAACAATGTAATGCCGCTCAATATTGCAAGCGTGCCGGCGCCTGAAATTTTTAAACCATTGAGAGTATTTCTGCCGTAAAAACTTAAATAGCTCTGGGGATCTTGAAAGGCAATGTCATTTAAATCTGTGTTTGCCTTATTGTTGAAAAATTCAATGGATGAATTTATAAATGAAAGCGTAGAACTTTGCAAAGAAATAGCCCCGCCTGAAAGATTGGCCGAATTGTTTGAAAACGAAACCGTGGAATTTACAAAAGCAAAAGAACTATTGTTTAAAGAAATCGCACCGCCTGAACCATTTAACGCCTCATTGCCGGTAAAATTTATGAGGGCATCTCTAAAATTACTAATTGAATTATTTGCAGCATAAATAGCGCCGCCTGAATTAGCCGTATTGTTTATGAAAAATATTTGACTCATAAAATTTGTTTGAGGACGGCTATAAGAAAAAAGGACGCCGTTGTCGGCATAGACGGCGCCGCCGTTGGAGTTTTGGGCGGAGTTGCTTAAGAAAGTTGCGCTGGAGGAATCGTAAAAAGATAATTGGGCGGTGTTGATGAGATAGATCGCTCCTCCTCCTCCTGTGAGGACGCTGTTTTTTTCAAAGAGGACTTTTGCGCCAGTTGAAATATTGACTATTGAACCCTCAATCGCATAAATTGCGCCGCCTGATGATTGAGCGGAATTTGAACTAAATATTATATTTGATTGCGTAAATAAAATCTCTGAACGAGTAATAGCGTAAATTGCGCCGCCAAGATTCCGCGCTTTATTATTTATAAAACTTGCGGTGCTATATTGGAAAAAGAAACCGTGATTCTTACCATATTTGTCTTCGGCTGCTATTCCAGTGAATTCAATGAGATATATAGCGCCGCCTATGTCATAAGATTCGTTTGCAAAGAAATTTACTCTTGAATTGACGAAGTGAATTCTAGCAGTATAACGTCCCTCCGCATAAATTGCTCCGCCTTTATTGAATGCAGTATTGGATGTGAAATTTACAAAAGAATTATTAAATTTCACAGAAAGACTGGCTCCATTTTTGGTTTCATTTTGAGATGCAATTGCTCCACCCTCACTTTTTGAAGTATTGGATGTAAAGTCTATGAGAGAATTATTAAAAATGAATATTGGATAATTTCCACCCGCGAGGGCTCCCCCTCTCCCATTGGAAATATTGTAAGAAAAAGTTAGGGTAGAAGCATTAAATTTAATATTTGCCCAGGTGGTAATTCGCATTGCAGTACCCATATCGTTTGAGGTATTGCTTGTAAAATTTAAAATTGAATTCTCAAAAATGCCAATCGTATCACCACTAAAATGAAAAACAGTATTATTCAGTTTATTTTCATTGGCATTTAAAATAGAATTTAAAAAATTCATTTGATAGCCGCCGCCTTCAACTTGAAAAATTATGCACGATCCATCTTGTAAGACATTAAGGGTAGAATTTGCAATCCAAAAATTTGTTGCGTTTCCATAAATAACTGGAAAGATATCATTTTTTCCAACTTTAGGTATTGAGTTTTTCATAAAATACACATTTGCATTTTCAAAAGATATGCTTGACCTTTGGGTTTTTAAGGGCGTATATCCAGAAGCTGACGAAAATGTAAAACTTCCACGTATTAAAATTATAGAGTCATTTATACGATAATCTGTTGTGGGAGTATAAAAATTATTAAAGGTTATGTCTTTTAATGTAAGTTGTTGATTATTGAGAATAAAACCGAAATCTAATTTTAATGTTTTGCTGACGTTGGCATCCAAAACATAATTTTGACCGTCTATTGTAACGCTTGATCCCTTAGGGGATCTAAGCCCTACGCTCGTTATTAGAGCAGTAAGATTACTTGGCAGATAAATTGTGTTATTATTTTCAAGAGCTTGAAAGCTTGAAACAAAAATATCCCATGGATTATCAATTTGAGCGTATATATCGTAGCCTGTTTGAGTTAAACTAAAACCAGAAGTTACTATTTTACTAAGATCATCAAAGGAGTAACTTGGAGAAAAAGTCATAATTTTTGCGTTATTAAATCCAACATTTGTAGCGTTTATATTTAATGTGAGAATATTTCCTATGTTTAGATTTTTTGCAAAATAAATCCAATCGCTTACTCCTGCTGATGAGAAATCTACATCTATATTTAAAATGAGATTATTGGCGATATTAAAATTTCCCAACACATAAACGCTGCTAAAAACGATACCGTCAGCCGCGTCAAATGCCGAAAAAGATAATATCGGATTACTATTAATATCTACCGTATCTACAACATTTAATGTTGTTACGCCGGTATTAAAAAGAATTCTTCCATTTGAAAAAATAAGGGTGCTTAAAATAACGGTACTATCAATATTATTGGCTGTTGTTACTTTTATAGTGTAATTCAATGCAGAAAATATCCTGCCTGCGCCCGAGGATTGAAAAGAGCCGTAAAAATTTGTATTCCCTCTAAATTCTAAAACGGATGTATCATCCAAATAGACGCGCAAGCCGTTTGGTAAAATGTTGTCATTTCCTCTAAATTCTAAATTAGATCCCTTGACCATATAAATGTCATTTAATGCTCCATTTCCCATATTATCTTTAAATATTAAGTTGCGGCTTTCTATAAAAGTTATTTTGGAATTTTCTGCATAAATCGCGCCGCCGTTTCCTGCGGCAGTATTGCCGATAAACTCAAGTCTAGAATTGGCTTGATTGTACATGTCAAAACTTGCTGATGACTTAAATAGATAAAGCCCCCCGCCGTTTTGATTTGCGCTATTAAAATTGAAATTGAAAAAAATTTCTTTTCCTGTGTCGATTCTAATGAAAGACATTACAGAATTGTTTAAATACATTGCGCCGCCGCTTACTGAGACGGTATTGCTTGTAAACAAAACATTGGGCGCCATAAGTATATTTTCAAATCGGGAGTTTAATAGATATGCGCCGCCTCCAGACTGTCCAGTATTGGCTATTACCGAAAATGTGGACTGAGAAGCCACATGTCTGCCGACAATAAATCTAGAATTGTCTGCATAAATAGCGCCGCCGCTGGCGGAAAAATTATTTGAAAAAAATGTATTGCCAGTATCAAATGTAATGGTGGAATTCTCCAAATATAATGCGCCGCCGGAACCGGATGTCCCTATATTATGACCGATGAAGGAAATGCTGGAGTATGTAAAAGATGAGAAGGAATTTATGAGGTAAAATGCGCCGCCCTGCATGGCGGAATTGTTTGAGAAAACCAAAGTTGAAAAAGCCGCAAAAAAGAAAGATTGATTCAAATAAACAGCGCCGCCGATGGCATTTGCATTTCCATTGCCTGTAAAATTTGACATGGCGTTAAGGAAAGTAACTGTTGATTGAGACTCAGCATAAATAGCGCCGCCGCCGCCAATTTGCAAATCTATGCTATTGTTTATGAAATTGGAAAGCCCTTCAAATGTTAATTTAGCGCCGCCGAAAATAACTAAAGCATTTTCAAATTCGCTAAAACCAATATCTCTAAAATAAAAATTTAATCCGTTATATTGAATAGCCCCCACATCCGATGTGCCAGTAATCATGCGCAAAACGCCGCTTTTACTGCTTACCAAAGATTTATCAACTGGAATAACAGGTTCTGTCTGTCCAGTAGTGCGAGTAACATCAGAATCTATTTCAAACGGTGTACTTTCCCAATTTTTAAGGTACGCCTCTATGTCATCCCATGTAGTTGCATGGGAAGGGCTGGGTTTAAAAAATAAACCTACCAATATCCCCAAAATAATTAAACGAATAAGCCCAAAAATAATATTAACAGTAGCGCGCATAGTATCCTCTAATTAACCAAATCCTCGTACGAAGCGAAAGAAGGGGTATAGGGCTGCAACCCTTGCCTTTACATATAACAAATATATGATATATATATATGCGTATTTATATTTCATAATTTTTCACCTAATAATAGACAATATAATAGACAATGAGGCATCAAAGTTCCTTTAATTTTTTTTAATTTTAATTTTTATATTCTCAGTCTAAACGTCTATAATAAAAAAATTATTAGATCCTTGATGCCTCTAAGCGCTATAATAAATTATTGATTGTTTATTTGGCCAAATTATTCTTGGCAGTATTTGCATTTGAAATTTTGATATTAGTATCGTCTATTCCAATCTTAATCTCCCTTGAAGCTAAATGCAGTAGGTG
Source organism: Elusimicrobiota bacterium (assembly GCA_031282945.1). GTDB lineage: Bacteria > Elusimicrobiota > Endomicrobiia > Endomicrobiales > Endomicrobiaceae > JAITCX01. The sequence continues at coordinate 5,861 of JAITCX010000070.1, read as the reverse complement.
TTAAATTATTGTTTATAGCTTGTTAATATAATGTATATAATTATTAGAAAAATGTCAATGATATTTTTGGGGGATGGGTTTTTTAAAAAGCAATGAAATTTATTTTTTTTGTAAAAATTAATTTTATCTATTTTTATTTTTTACAAAACAATTTGTTTTCACCCCCAATTTTTGCAAATCAACTTCGGCGCTTTTGGCATCTTTAAATAATATTGCCTGCCAGCCGACATTTTTTGCGCCCTCAACATTTTCTAATCTATCATCTAAAAATACGCATTCCTCGCCTTTTAAATTATATTTTTGGGTAAGGGCATTATAAATTTCTGCAAAAGGTTTTACTTTTTTGATATCCCCTGAAATAATATAGCCGTCAGCCATATCTAAAATTTTATACTTTGAATCAAAAAGCCTAAACTTATCTGATTCCCAATTTGAAAGTATGTAAATTTTATATCCATTTTTTTTAAGTTCCCCCACCAAATCTTTTGTGCCGTCAATTTCATTTGTTATGGTGTCAAGCCAGTCTCTGTCATAAGCTAAAATTGCCTCGGCATATTGGGGAAATTTTTCTGCAATTTCTTTTGATAAAGCGCTTACGCTTATACCTAAATCTCCTTTAGAATTCATCCCCTCAAAATCAATTTCCTTCATAAACTTCTCAACATCCGCCTCAGTTTTAAAATACTTTCTAAAAATAGCTTTGGGCTGCCAAATTGCAAATACTCCGCCGACATCAAAAACAATGTTTTTAATTGCCATAACTGCCTCCTTTTGTTTGAAATGATTTATTTTATTTTATCAAATTAAAATTAACGCTAATTTTTAATTAGACCATACATTATAATAAATGCGCAAACGCAATTTGCCCTGCAAATAAATTAAACTTTAAGAAAGCAATTTATTTTTTTGCGACCGCCTTCATTATTTAAAACCGCTAAAAATATTTTTTGCCTTAACCCCTCCAAATTTTTATTTAAAAAAATAAACTTTTTGCTTGTAAAATTTTTAGCAATATTTTTTTACCCCTTGACATTAAATTCAAAATCAGTAAAATTATACCGATAAACTTTTATCAATAAAAAAATACCGATAAAACTGGATGGCAAAAATGACAGCAAAACAAATTTCAAAATCATCGTTTCAAAGACTGCCGATTTACTTAGAATATTTGCGTGCGCTTTTAGCGCGAGATGAAAAAGCCGCTTATATTTCAGCCACAGCTATTTCAAATGCGCTTGGACTTGGCGAAGTGCAAGTGAGAAAAGATTTGAGTTCAATTAGCACTTTGGGAAAACCAAAAATCGGTTATAACATTGCAAAGCTCTCTCATCAACTTGAGAAATTTTTGGGCTATAGCAATGTAAATGAAGCGGTTTTAGTTGGGGCGGGAAAACTTGGAAAAGCCCTATTAAACTATAGAGGTTTTGCGCAATATGGTTTGAGAATAATTGCCGCTTTTGATGCAGATAAAAATTCTATAGGCAAAACTCAAGAGGGAAAATTTATTTATCCAATTGCCGATTTTGGAAAGTTTGTAAAAAAGACAGGCGTTAAAATGGGCATCATAACCGTGCCCGCTGAGAGCGCTCAGGCTGTTTGCGATATGATGATAGAAAATAAAATTTGCGCTATTTGGAATTTTGCAAATGTATCATTAAAAAGTCCAAAAGATATTTTGATACATAGCGAAAACATGGCAGTGTCGCTTGCGGTTTTATCCAATCATTTAAGTAGACAATTAAATACCGTCAATAAAAGGAGGAAAACATGGACAGAGAGTATGAAGTAGTTGACAGCGTAGAAAAATTTAATGAGCAGTTGGAAAGGGTGCGCCAAGCGCAAAAAGTTTATGCAAAGTTTACGCAAGAACAGGTTGACAAAATATTTTTTGAAACCGCTCTTGCCGCAAACGTTAACCGCATAGCCCTTGCGATAATGGCCGCTCAAGAAACAGGGATGGGCATAGTAGAGGATAAAATTATTAAAAATCATTATGCCGCCGAGTATGTTTACAATAAATACAAGAATGCAAAAACTTGCGGAGTTGTGGAACAAGACGATGCCTTCGGCATACAAAAAATTTTGGAACCGCTTGGCGTTATCGCCGCTGTTATCCCAACCACAAATCCAACTTCAACGGCAATTTTTAAAATTTTAATTTCGCTAAAAACTAGAAACGGCATAATTATAAGCCCGCATCCGCGCGCAAAAAAATGTACTGTTGAAGCGGCAAAAATTCTTTTAGAAGCGGCTGTGAAAGCAGGCGCCCCTGAAAATATAATTGGATGGATAGACGTTCCAAGTCTTGAGCTGACGCAGTTGGCAATGAAAGAAGCCGACACGATTTTGGCGACAGGCGGACCGCAAATGGTGAAGGCCGCTTATTCCAGCGGAAAACCAGCCATTGGAGTGGGTCCCGGAAATACGCCTGCAATAATAGATGAAAGCGCCGATATTTTGACGGCGGTAAGCTCCATAATTCATTCCAAAACTTTTGACAATGGAATGATCTGCGCATCTGAACAATCCGTTATAGTCTCCGATAAAATTTATGATGCCGTAAAAAAAGAATTTACTAAAAGAGGCTGCTACTTTTTAAACGGCATTGAGGAATTGAATAAAGTTAGAAAGACGATAATTATAAACGGATCCATAAATGCAAAAATTGTCGGCCAGCCCGCTGCAAAGATTGCAGAAATGGCAGGGATAAAAGTTGATCCAGCTACAAAAATTTTGATTGGCGAAGTTGAAAGCACGGATAAGAGCGAGGAATTTGCGCATGAAAAACTCTCGCCCGTTTTGGCAATGTACCGCTTTGCAGATTTTGACGAGGCTCTGGATAAAGCTAGTAAATTGGTTGAGGACGGGGGGCTTGGCCACACCAGCTCAATTTACTTAGATCAGCTCACACAAAAAGCTAAACTTGCAAAGTTTGAAGCTAGAATGAAAACTTGCAGAATTTTGGTGAACACTCCTTCCTCCCATGGAGCAATAGGCGATCTTTACAATTTTAAATTAAACCCTTCGCTTACGCTCGGGTGCGGTTCTTGGGGCGTAAATTCAGTTTCTGAAAATGTTGGGATTAAACATCTTGTGAATATTAAAACAGTTGCGCAAAGGAGAGAGAATATGTTGTGGTTTAGGACGCCTCAAAAAGTTTATATAAAGAAAGGTTGTTTGCCGGTGGCTTTAGATGAACTTAAAAATGTTTTAGGTAAAAAGAGGGCTTTTGTTGTAACGGATTCTTTCTTATTTAAAAACGGCTACACAAAAGCTATAACAGATAAATTAGACGAGATGCAAATCGTATATACAGTTTTTTATAATGTAGAACCAGATCCAACATTGGCATGCGCAAAAGAAGGCGCCGCCCAGATGAAATCTTTTGAGCCTGATTGCATAATTGCTTTAGGCGGCGGCTCAGCTATGGATGCGGCAAAAATAATGTGGGTTTTGTATGAGCATCCAGACGCCAACTTTTTTGATATGGCAATGCGTTTTATGGACATTAGAAAAAGAATTTACACATTTCCCAAGATGGGCGAAAAAGCATATTTTATCGCCATCCCGACCTCTGCCGGAACAGGCTCCGAAGTCACTCCATTTGCCGTTATTACAGACGAGAAAAGCGGCGTAAAATATCCTTTAGCCGATTATCAACTTATGCCAAATATGGCGATTGTGGATGCGGATATGATGATGAACGCTCCCAAAGGTTTAACTTCAGCTTCAGGAATTGACGCCTTAGTGCATAGCGTTGAGGCTTATGCGTCCATGCTTGCCACAGACTTTACGGATGCGCTTGCCTTAAGAGCTTTAAAAATAATTTTTGAGTATTTGCCGCAAGCCTATGACAATGGACCAAATGAGCCCGTTGCCAGAGAAAAAATGGCAAATGCCGCAACCATTGCAGGCATGGCTTTTGCAAATGCATTTCTTGGAATTTGCCACTCGCTTGCTCACAAACTCGGCGCATTTTATCATTTGCCGCATGGCATTGCAAATGCTTTAATGATAAATGACGTCATTACTTTTAACAGCGCGGAAACTCCTACAAAAATGGGAACTTTCTCTCAATATAAATATCCGCACACGGCGGAGCGTTATGCAGAAATTGCGGATTATTTAGGTTTGGGCGGAAAAAATACCGCCGAAAAAGTTGCAAATTTAATAAAAGCGATTTCTGATTTGAAAAAGAGAATTGGAATAAAAGATACGATAAAAGATTATGGAGTAGACGAGAAAGCGTTCTTGGAGAGCTTGGATAAAATGTCCCAGCAGGCTTATGACGATCAATGCACGGGAGCAAATCCAAGATATCCTTTAATAAGCGAATTGAAACAATTATATTTAAACGCTTATTACGGCGGCAAAAAATAAGCCATGAAAATTTCGGTAGATGAGCTTGCGCTGAAAACGCAAGAGATTAAAGCGGGCATGCGAATTTTTCTCTCGGGAACAATTTACACTGCCCGCGATCAAGCTCATAAACGAATAATCGATTTGCTAGACAAAAAAGAAAAAACTCCTTTTGAGTTGAAAAATTCTTGTATTTATTATTGCGGCCCGCTGCCCGCAAGACCGCCTGCCAAAATCGGCGCTTGCGGGCCGACTACGTCTTTGCGCATGGATGTTTTTACCCCTCGTTTAATTTTGGAGGGCGTAAAAATATTTATTGGAAAGGGACCAAGAAGCGCTGCAGTTTGCAATGCAATTTCGCAAAGGCAGGCCGTCTACCTCGTTGCAACGGGAGGGACGGCCGCCCTGCTTTATAAGACCATAACAGACGCGCAAATTATTGCATTTGAGGATTTGGGAGCTGAGGCGGTTTATAAATTGCAAGTTAAAGATATGCCTTTAATTGCGGCGGTTGACGCATACGGCAATAATATTTTTAAGAGAGGTTAAATATGCTTTTGGTTTTTGATATCGGCAATACAAATATTACTATGGGACTTTTTGACATTTCAAATCCAAAATCGGCTAAACAAGTATGGCGTTTATCCACGATAAAAAATCAAACGGCTGACGAATATGCCGTTTTAATTATGGATATGTTTTGCTATTCAAATATTAAAATAGATTCTATAAAAGCTGTAGCGGCCGCAAGCGTGGTTCCCTCGTTAAACACTTCTTTTAAAGAAATGACAAAAAAATATTTTAATAAAGATTTATTTTTTGTTGATAGCCATAATTGCGCGGGCTTAAAATTTAAAGTGAAAAATAAAACTACAGTCGGCGCCGACAGAATTGCAAATTGCGTAGCCGCATTTAATGAATTCGGCGGCGGCGTGATTGTGATAGATTTCGGCACTGCCACAACATTTGACTGCGTGGACGATGAGGGGAGTTATTTGGGAGGAGCTATAGCTCTGGGACCGGCGATGAGCGCTCAAGCTTTAAGTTTAAAAACAGCGCAGCTGCCGCATGTGGAAACAAAAAAAGTTTTAAAAGCAATCGGCATTACAACTGAAGAATGTATTTGGGCGGGTTTATATTTTGGATATATAGGTTTGATAAAAGAATTAATTGCCCGCACAAAAAAAGAAATGCATGTAAACCGCATAATTGCAACGGGCGGCCTTGCCTATATCATAACTGATGAAATTGCCGATATCCAAGCAAATTGTCCAAATTTAACCTTAGACGGCATAAGGATGATTTGGCAAAAAGAAATGGAAAATAAAATATAAAAATTAAATTTAGGACTTATTAATTACAAAATAAATCAATGCAATTATTCCCAAAACAATTCTGTAATATCCAAAAAATTTAAAATCATGTTTTTTTACATAACTCAATAAAAAATTCATTGTCAAAGCTGAAATTATAAATGCGCATGCCATGCTAAATAAAAGCAT
>JAITCX010000039.1 GCA_031282945.1 Elusimicrobiota bacterium | reverse complement strand
TTGTTTATAGGAGGCGCTATTATTGGCGGCATTGTCGGTTCTGTATTGCTGCCTATCATAGGTACTTTTCTGGGAGTGATTATAGGGTCTATTATTGGTTTAATAGTAAGGATGTCAGCAAAAAAAAAGAAAAGGGATATTTTAAATAGCCGAACCGATGAATTTCAAAAAATACTGGGCGCATATGATGATTTATGGGGAGTTTTTGTTGATATTTTGTTAAATGATATAGTCCAAAATACAGATATAGTTTTTCAGATTGATAATCAGCGATATGAAAAATTATTGAAAAAATAAGCAATGGAAATAGAGACATAAATTTGTAAATGAATTTGAGCGGCAAATTGAATTTGCTGAATGCGCCAATACAGCGCTCTCTGCATTTTAGTTTTCTAAATATATAACAATTATGGTCTTTACAGATTATTTATCAGCTTAAAAAAACTTGACTCCGCGAGAAAAAAATAAATTTTAAAAGAGGAACTTTAAGCGCTTGCTTTAATAAATCTTAATAAAAAGCCAGCTCAAAAAAATAAATAAAAATAGATTAAAAAGAAATCATTTTTTGTTTCTCTTTGGAAAAGAGAATTAAGCTACAAATGTCGTTAGTTTTCTGTTTCTCTTTTCCAAAAGAGAAAAATGTCTTGTCTTTAGTTTTTCTGTTTCTCTTTTTTCAAAAAGAGAAATCCCCTCATATTTTACAAGAGGCCGCCTTTTAATATAAAATAACATTAAAGCCCTGCCTTCAATTTTTAGCCACCCTTAAATTTAATAGATATGTTAGAGTTTTTGCCGCAATGTGAGAAAATAAAAAGGAATTTTATGCAAGATTTTTTAAGACGCCTAAATAAATTAAAACAAGAAAAAAATGCCATAATAGTTGCACATATTTATCAACTTCCCGAGATTCAAGATATTGCCGATTTTGTCGGGGACTCCTTAGAATTGAGCCGTAAAGCAAGCCAAACGGATGCCGATATTATAGTTTTTTGCGGCGTGCATTTTATGGCTGAAACCGCCAAAATTTTATCGCCGCAAAAAAAAGTTTTGCTGCCCGATTTAAATGCGGGCTGCCCTATGGCCGACATGATAAATGAAAGCAAACTTCAAGAGCTAAAAGCTCTGCATCCAAAAGCTAAGGTCGTAGCTTATGTGAATACCTCTGCAAGCATAAAAGCGCAAAGCGATATCTGCTGCACCTCGGCAAATGCCGTAAATGTTGTTAAAAGTTTAAAGGATGAGGAAATTATTTTTGTGCCCGATAGAAATCTCGGCGCTTTTGTTGCAAGCCAAAGCGGTAAAGATTTAATTTTGTATAACGGGTTTTGCCCAACGCATAACAATTTTATTTTGCCTGAATTTGCTATCGCGGCGCGCGCCGCTCATCCAAATGCCATAATGCTTGTGCATCCCGAATGCAGACCCGAGACCATCGCATTGGCGGACTATGCAATGTCCACGGGACAAATGTGCAAATTTGTAGAGCAAAGCCCTCATGGAGATTTTATAATTGGGACGGAACTGGGCATATTTCATAAACTTAAAAAAGATAATCCGCAAAAAAATTTTTATCCTATAAATAGTTTGGCAGTGTGCCCGAATATGAAAAAAATTACGCTTGCAAAAGTGTTGGACGCGCTTGAGACGGAAAAAAATATCGTTGAGGTCGGCGCTGAAATTGCGGCGCGGGCATATCAGCCGATCCAAAAAATGTTAGAGCTTTAAAATATTATGGAGGCAGCATGAACAACAGAGGCTTTACAATAGTAGAACTCTTGATAGTAGTCTTAATTTTAGTGATTATGTCTTTGAGCGCTATACCTATTTATAAAAATTATGTGAAAAAATCTATAAACTCGGAGGGGGAAGCTTTGGCAAGAAGCGTGCAGCTTGCTGAAAGAATTTACTGGACAGAGTTTGGCGATTTTTATGAGGTTAGCCAACCCACTTCTTTTGACGAGACATTGGGCGTGGATGCAAATGAGAATAAAGTTTTTAAAAGCTATAAGGTGATTATTTCAACCGATAGCCCTAAAAAGAGTTATGAGATTTTTGTATACGGGCAAAACGGAAATAAAAGTTTGACTTTGAGTTTGACGGGCGATGAGTCCGGTAGTGACGGCAAAGTTGTAGAGGCGCCGCTAAATAAATGAATATAGGCATTGATATAGAAGAGGTTGGGCGGTTTAAAAAATATATTAAAGATCAGGCGGCGCTTTCTAGAATTTTTTCAAAAGAAGAAATAGAATACTGTCTAAAAAAAATCTATCCAGCTCAACATCTCGGCGCTAGGTTTGCCGCAAAAGAAGCTGTTTGGAAAGCGCTCAATGCAAAAAATCCCAAGATACTTGTGACGGATATTTCAGTTAAAACCGACTCATTGGGCAAACCTATAGTCTATGTGAAATCCCGTAAAGTTAAGAATATAGATGTATCGCTGTCGCACACAAAAGATTATGTTGCGGCGGTGGCAATAGTTTTTTAGCGGAGGAAAAATGAAAGCTGTTGTTTCAGTTATAGGAAAAGACAAACCCGGCATTATTGCAAAAATAAGCGCCTGTCTTTATGAGTTTAATGCAAATATAGAGGACATAAACCAAACAATTATGCAGGACAATTTTACGATGATAATGCTTATAGATTTATCAAAAGCAAAAGGCGGACTGGATATCTTGGCCGAATCTCTTAGCAAAATCGGACATAGCATTGGTTTGGCGGTAAGAGTGCAGAGCATTGAGATATTTCAAGCGATGCATAAAATTTAAGAGGCAAAATGTTAAATAGTACAGAAATTCGCCAAACGATAGACATGCTTGATACGCAAAACTTAGATGTGCGCACTATCACCCTTTCAATTTCTCTTTTTGATTGTATCAGTCAAAGTTCAAAAAAAACTTCCCTCAACATCTACAATAAAATTTGCCGCCATGCTCAAAACTTAGTGAAAGTTGGAAATCAATTATCGCTTGAATTGGGCTGCGCCATAGTTAATAAAAGAGTGGCGGTTACGCCCATATCGTTTATAGGGGCGGCCTGCGGCGATTATATTTCGCTGGCGCAAGCTTTGGATAAAGCGGCCTGCGAGATAGGCATCGATTTTATAGGCGGCTACAGCGCCCTCGTGCAAAAGGGGATGACAGCGCCTGAGCGGAAATTTTTAGAGAGTTTGCCTGAGGCAATAAGCCAAACAAAAAAGGTTTGCTCGTCTGTAAATGTGGCGACAAGCAAAGCGGGCATAAACATGGACGCTGTAAAAATTATCGGTCAAAAAATTAAAGAGCTTGCAAAACTGACGCAAAAAGCCGATAGCGTGGGATGCGCAAAGTTTGTGGCATTTGCAAATTCTGTAGAGGACAATCCTTTTATGGCGGGAGCGTATACAGGCGTGGGCGAGGGGGATTGCACAATAAATGTGGGCGTCTCGGGACCGGGGGTTATAGAGCATGCATTAAAAAAACTTGGGAAGTCGGCGGATTTGATGAGCGTGAGCGAAACGATAAAAAAGACAGCTTTTAAAATTACGCGTTTGGGGGCGCTTGTGGCGCGCAAAGCGAGCAAGCGTTTAAACTGCAATTTAGGGATAGTGGATTTATCGCTTGCGCCCACTCCCAAAGTCGGCGATTCGGTTGCAAAAATTTTGGAAGAAATTGGATTAGAGCATGTTGGTTCTTGCGGGACGACGGCGGCTCTTGCGCTATTAAATGACGCGGTAAAAAAAGGCGGGGTGATGGCATGTTCAAATGTGGGCGGTTTATCTGGGGCTTTTATTCCGGTGTCTGAGGATTTAGGGATGATTGAAGCGGCGCGGTCGGGGAAACTTACATTTGACAAACTTGAGGCGATGACGAGCGTTTGCAGTGTGGGGTTGGATATGGCGGCGGTGCCGGGGGACACTAGCGCTGAAATTATTTCCGCTATCATTGCGGATGAATGCGCCATTGGCGTTATAAACAATAAGACTACGGCGGTGAGGATTATACCGGTTGAGGGCAAAGGGGTGGGGGAAGAGGCAAATTTCGGCGGACTTTTAGGGACGGCGCCGATAATGTCAATAAATTGCGGCGATCCATCCGTTTTTATAAATAGGGGCGGGCAAATTCCCGCGCCGATTCACAGCAACAAAAACTAGTTTTTGGGGTAATTCCCGTTTTTGTTGTTTATTAAAAGTTCCTTTTTTTTGTTGTCGTTTGCCGTTGTTTTTTTGTCGTTGCGGCGTTGTACTTTTTAGGGCGCTTTTTTGGTTTTGCGGCGCCGGGCTTGCGAAAATTTTTTTCGCCCCCGCGCCGACTCTACCTATTTGTATTTTAAAGGCCTAAAATTCTGCCACGCACGCTGGTTGGAAAACTTAGGAAATGGAATTTCCCAAGTTTTCCTTGGCGAAAAAAATTTCTCGCATAGCAGCCCTTACGCTTCGCTACGCCGCAAAACCAAAAAAGCGCCCCAAAAAGCGGATAAGACGCAACTCTTTGACTTTGTTGTTGCTGTTGGCGTGTTTTTGTCGTGCGTCTTTGTTGTGCTGTCTTAAGACACCCAGTTTTTTAGCTTAGCGAAAGCGGCAAAGCGCTTGGTCTTTACGAGAAATTTTTCACTTCTTTTTTTTGTTGTGTCTTTTTTTGTCTTTGTTGTGTCGTACTATCGCCCGCGCTCTTTTTATTTTTTAGCCTAGCGAAAGCGGCAAAGCGCCTGTCTATGCGAGAAATTTTTTTCGCCAAGAGGGCAA
>JAITCX010000014.1 GCA_031282945.1 Elusimicrobiota bacterium | reverse complement strand
AGCCTCTTGCTCAAAAAGTGAACGCCTACAGGCATATTGTTTTCAGTTTGGCCGCCTATCAATGTAAAGCCGGGCAGTCCAGCCAAATTTGCAACCATAATAAAAATATCGCTTTCCTCGGGCAGACTCTCGCCGAATTTCACAGGCATTTGCAATGAGGCAGGCGTAAAAATCACGTCGCATTTTTCATAGGCGGCGTTTAATTCATCAATTAAAAGCGTCCTAACTTTTTGCGCTTGATTATAACATCTATAATAATTTTTAGCCCCCAAAACATAAGTCCCAAACAAAATTCTTTTTTTAACTTCATAGCCCAAAGATTCGGCGCGCGTTTTAGAATATTCGTCATTTAAGTTGACGCCGTTAGGACTTCTGTAACCATAACGTATGCCGTCAAAAGTCGCGATATTGGCGCTGACCTCGGCGCACATGATCACTTTATAAAGCGAAGCGACATATTGATAAGCTTCCACATCTATCTCTACAATTTCCGCTCCTGCTTTTTTGAGTTTTTCTAAAGACTGCTCAAAAATTTTTGCAATGGGAGCGTCTATTTGATAATCCGCCAATTGTTTTGGAACGCCGATTTTTAATTTTTTTAATGTATCTAAATTATCCAATCCGCTCGTATAATCTATATATTCATTCGGCTGGCAGACGGGATCCCTAAAATCCGCCCCCGCCATAACGCTTGTAAGTTTTGCCGCATCAAAAACGCTGCGCGTAAAAGTTGCAACTTGATCAAATGAGGATGCCAATGCGCAGATGCCGTATCGGCTTATTAAACCGTAAGAAGGTTTATATCCATTTATCCCGCAAAAACCAGCCGGCTGTCTTACCGAGCCGCCCGTGTCTGAGCCGAGCGCGCACGGCGCAAAATCCGCCGCCACAGCGGCCGCGCTGCCGCCCGATGATCCGCCGGGAATACGCGAAAGATCCCAAGGATTTTTTGTCGGTCCGAAAGCTGAATTTTCAGTTGAACCGCCCATTGCAAATTCGTCCATATTTGTGCGGCCTAAAAAAACCGCTCCCGCATTTTTCAAACGTTCTATAACGGTTGCGTCATAAGGGGAGATATAGTTTTCCAAATACTTTGAGGCAGACGACATTATCCGTCCCTTAATCATAAAATTATCTTTTATGGCGATGGGAATTCCTTCAAGAACGCGCGCCTTTTTTGCGGCGATGCGCTGATCGGAAATCTCTGCATTTTCCAAAGCTTTTTCTTTCCAAATTTCAAGAAAGGCGTTCAGTTTAGGATTTGATTTTTCTATTTTGCAATAGTAATCTTTAACAGCTTGAACGCTTGACAATTCTTGCGACTGAAACTTTTTCTGCAATTGTGTAATGTTTAACGCTTTTGTTTTCATTTTTAAAACCACTTTTTCTTTTTAAAATATATTAGCAGGATAGCGACGCACGCTATCATTAACCCTACAGCAAAAAACCACGCTCCTTTTTGCCCAAAAAAGACATATTCAGGAAACTCCACGTTCATTCCAAAGTATCCTGAAATAACAAGCACGGGCATTAGGATTGTGGCTATTATTGTTAAAACTTGCATAACTTCCGTAAGTTTTACGGTGACATTTGACATGTATACATCCAATAAACTCACTAACATTTGGCTGCGCATAACTACCGATTGATTGGTGCGCACGCATTGAAAATAAGTATCTCTAAAATACACTAAATATTCTTTTGAAACAGCTTCATTTTGCGAGCGGGTAAAATATACATATACATTTTGTTGAGATTCCGAGAGTTTGCGCAATGTAAAAACTGTTTTTTTGAGATCCAAAATTTGTTCCATATTTTCGGTCTCTGGATTTTCTAAAATTTCATCCTCTAAAGCTTCTATTTTATCGTCAACTTTTTCAAGCGTAAACTCATAGCTGGTGACAACTTTATTAAAAATATTATATAAAACTTTTTCCAAAGATTTAAAATCCACTTGCCATTTAGCTTTAGCTTTTTCAAACATGGTCTCCAAGAAAAATAGATCTTCTATATGCACTGTTATTAAAAAACCTCTGCCGACAAATATATTTAATTCGTAGACGCTGTCGTCAAAATCGCTGATATAATTTGGTTTTAGCTGAATGCCATGAATTGCGCAGAAAACATAGTTTTCAAATTCCTCGGCTTTTGGAAAATACTGGGGAAACAAACAATCCTCAATTGACATTTCATGAAACTTAAAAACTTCCGCCAGAAGCATTGTTTCCTCTTGGCTTATCTCATGATTTGCCAAAAAAATATCTATCCAAATCATTTTCGGTTTGGATTTGGCAATACTTATAATGTCGCCCGTATTATAACTAAACCCGGCTTTTTGGCCGTCTGAATATATAGCTTTTAACATAGCGGCCGCCTTTACTGCTGCGCATTAATAACTTTCTTAATTTTAAAAAACCGCCCCTCTATTTCAGGAGCTTCTTTTAAAAGATCGGAGAGAAGTTCGTCTGAGCTTTGCACAACAATATCATCGCGCCAGACATTTCTTAAAGCGGTTACGTGAGTGGTGGGGGCGAGAGAGCGGACATCAGGTTTTTGGAGAATTTCTATATATTCCATCATAAAGTTGAGATCTTTTAAGTATTTCTCCTGCTCTTCTTCTAAAATATCTATACGCGCCAAAAAAGCAGTATCTTTGAGTTCTTGTTTTTCCATTTTTTATTCCCTTAAAATTTAGTGTAGGGGCGCTAAGACGCCTTTTATTATTATACCACATTTTAAAAAT
>JAITCX010000251.1 GCA_031282945.1 Elusimicrobiota bacterium | reverse complement strand
TTTTTTAAAATTTATTTTCTGGATGTTTTAACAAAACATTATGTGGACTTCAAAGGCAGGGCGAACCGGAAAGAATTTTGGGCTTTTGCTTTATTTGCTTTTATTCCAATTGTTTTATTAGTTTTTTCAGGTTATTTTCCCTATGAAAGTTTGGGCTTGCGAGGCTTACGCTCTATAATGCCGACCGTTTTCTTTTTATTAGCTATAGCGCTTATTCTGCCGACAATGTCTATCGCAACGCGCCGTTTGCATGATACAGATAAACGCGGTTGGTGGCAGCTTATTTTTATTGTTCCTTTTATCGCGTTTCTGTTTAGTTCTCTTATGCTTGCGATGTCTAATGTAATTAGATTATTGGAGGAATCCCATGTGATTGGAGGGGATCCTCAGGCAGACCCCGCTGCAGCGTGGGCGGCGCTCTATTTTTGGTCTACTGTTACTATGATTGTTTTAATAATAGTTCTCATTGCGCTTTGTATTTTAATTGTATTTTTATGTATGGCGTCTAAAGAAAAAACAAGATTTGATAATGAGCTTGTAAAAAAATAATAAAAGGATGCGAAAATGAACTTTTTTAAAATTTATTTTGTGGATGTTTTAACAAAGCGGTATGCAGATTTTAAAGGCATTGCTTCAAGGACGGAATTTTGGTATTTCATTTTATGCGGCGTGGCGGCAAATGTAGTTTTGTCTTTGATATTTTATTTAATCGGCATAAATAGATTTTATGCGCACTTTTTACTCTTTGTGGTTTTGTTTATTCCGCTTTTAGCAATTATAACGCGGCGTTTGCATGACACGGGCCAAAGCGGTTGGTGGCAGTTATTGGCAATCGTGCCTTCCATATTGTCCGCGCTTGCGATAGTCTTTGTTTTTGCCGCTTATATCGTAAATTTACATAGAGCTTACGGCAATGATGTGGGGATGATGATAGACGCAGTTCTATCCAGCGCGCCAATTTACTTTTCTATTGTTTTGACAATGATATTAGTTATAATACATTTCATAACCAATGTCGTTTTAATTGTGTTTTTATGTTTGCCGCATAGACTGCCCATTGTGTCTCAGCCATCTTTGGACGCCGCGCCGCTTAGTGTTTGGAAAAAATATTTTGTCTTTCCATTTACGAAACAATATTTTGATTTTAAGACGACCGCCTCGAGAAAACAGTATTGGCTTTTTGTTCTTGCCGCTTTTATTTTATCTATAATTGTTGTGATCATATCAAGCGTTATTTTTCGCATAAATCCAAAAGCTGCAGAAATAATTTATTGGTTGGCAATGGCGGCAATTGTAGCGGCGGGAATTTCTATGACAACGCGCCGCTTGCACGATGCAGATTTTAGGGGATGGTGGCAATTGGCATGGATTATTCCAATCATATTTTATTGCATCCTGACAATAGTTGTAAGTCAATTATTGGCATTAGGCCAAGATCTTAATGCCGGCGTACAAAGTCAAGCGGTTTTTACGCTTTTTTTTATGTTGGTAGGCGCGACTTTGCAAGTCGTTCTTATTTTCCTGCCGACACAACAAAATACGAGATTTGGATCTAAAGGATAAAAATGAAATTTTTTGATAAATATTTTTTTAAAATTTTGGTAAATCAATATGCAGACTTTAAGTCAAAGGCATCTCTAAAAGATTTTTGGCTTTTTGGTTTATACACTTTTAGCTGTTATTTAATTTTATACATTTTAAGCGTTGCAGCTACAGGGTTTCCAAATTTACAAATAATTTTATCAATTATTACTCTCACTTTTTTTATTGCTACAATTATTCCAACCATAGCAATTACCACACGCCGTCTGCACGATTCAAATAGGCGGGGTTGGTGGCAGTTGATTGTTTTTGTTCCAGCTCTAATTTCAATTTCTTGTTTTGGCATTCTTTTTGAAATTATTGTGGCGCAATATTTCGCGCCTGACAGCCAGATAGCCCAGCTTATGCAAGGCGCTGAATTTTTTGATAGAGTTTTTAAGTTATCTTTAATTGTTTTGTTATGCGGAATTTTGGTTTTAGTTGTTTTGTTATGTCAAAAATCTAAGGCAATAACAAAATTTGATAAATTGGGTAAACTATGATTTTAATTTTAGATTTTGGATCGCAGTACACTCAGCTTATAGCGCGCTTAATTAGAGAAGAGAAAGTTTATTGCGAAGTGTATCCTGGAAATATTAAACTTTCAAAAATCAAAGATATTTCCAGCATTGAAGGCATAATTTTATCAGGCGGATATGCCAGCGTCTATGAAAAAAACGCCCCTTTGCCCAATGAAAAAATTTGGACTTTGGGAAAACCAATTTTGGGAATTTGTTATGGTTTGCAATTGATTGCAAAACATTTTGGCGCAAAAGTCGCGCCTGCAAAATCCAGAGAATTTGGCAAAACTCAAATTTCAATTATAGCGCAAAGTCCATTATTTAAAAATTTATTAACTGATCAACAGGTTTGGGCTAGCCATGGAGATGAAGTTTTAAACGTTCCCAAAAATTTTAAACTTATCGCGAAATCCGACAACAATGCCAATGCCGCAATTTCTAATGATTTGCAAAAAATTTACGGCGTTCAATTTCATCCCGAAGTAAAACATACAAATAACGGGCGCAAAATTTTACAAAATTTTATTTTTACAATTTGCGCTTGCCCAAAAAATTGGACAATGGAGTCTTATATAAAACAACAAGTTAAACAAATAAAAATGCAAGTTGGAGATGAAAAAGTTTTATGCGCTCTTTCAGGCGGCGTGGATTCTTCTGTGGCGGTGGCCATAGTTCACAAAGCTGTCGGGAAAAATCTTTTTTGCGTTTATGTAGATCATGGCCTGCAGAAAATGGGAGAAACTCAAAGAGTTAAAAATATATTTGGTAAGAAATTTGGAAAAAACTTAAAAATTGTAAATGCCAAAAAACTTTTTTTAGATAAATTAAAAGGCGTGGTTGACCCAGAACAAAAAAGGAAAATTATTGGAGGGGCATTTATAGAAGTTTTTGAAAGAGAAGCCAAAAAAATAAAAGATCTCAATTTTCTTTTGCAGGGAACAATTTATCCCGACATTATAGAGAGCGTTTCAATAAAAGGTAAAAAGGCGCCGATAAAAAGCCATCATAATGTGGGGGGCTTGCCAAAAACTATGAAATTAAATTTATTGGAACCTCTAAAATTTTTATTTAAAGATGAGGTTAGACTTTTGGGAAAAGAGTTAAAACTCCCCGATGAAATTATAAACAGACAGCCTTTTCCGGGTCCTGGTTTTGGGGTGAGAGTTTTGGGAGAAATAACAAAAGAAAAATTGGAAATTTTGCGCAAAGCGGACTTCATAGCTGAGGCGGAGATCAGATCTAGCGGTCTTTATGATAAAATTTGGCAATCCTTTACGGTTTTATTGCCGCAAAAAACTGTCGGCGTTATGGGGGATGTCCGCACTTATGAATATGTCATTGTTTTGCGCGCTGTTCATTCTTGCGATGCAATGACTGCCGAGTGGGTTAAACTTCCATATGAAGTTTTAGATAAAATATCCTCAAAAATAATAAATGAAGTCAGGGGCGCAAACAGAGTTGTCTATGACATCTCAAATAAACCTCCTGCGACAATTGAGTGGGAATAATGATAAAAAAATTATTGATTTTATTTTCTGTTTGTATTTTTTTGATCGGCTGTTCGCCGCAAAAAGAAAATGCCGCAGGCATACAAATTAAAGGCTCCGATACCATTGTAAATCTCGTGCAGGTTTGGGTTGAAAACTTTGTCGCCCAAAATCCCGGCATCAGCATCGGCATAACGGGCGGCGGGTCAGGAACTGGTTTTGCCGCTTTAATAAACAGCACTTGCGATATTGCAATGTCGTCTAGGAAAATTGAGGCGATAGAACTAGAAGCCGCCCAAAAGAAAAATTTGGAAATTCAAGAATTTATTATAGGCTATGACGGTTTAGTTATTTTGGTAAATATAAATAATCCCGTTAGCGAGTTGACAATGGCTCAAATACGCGATATTTTTATGGGTAATGTCGTCAATTGGCGGCAGGTGGGGGGAGATGATTTGGAGATAGTTGTTTTGTCGCGCGAGAGCAATTCCGGCACTCACATGTTTTTTAAAGAAAATGTTTTGCGTATGGGAAATCCCAATTTGCAAGATGAGTTTTCAGACGATGTTTTGTTGATGCCGTCCTCGCAGGCAATTTATGACGAGGTCTCCCAAAACCCGCATGCTGTAGGTTATGTTGGAATGGGATTTTCAAGCTCAAAAGTTAAAGTTTTAAGAGTTGCAAAAGCGGCCGCAGGACCCTATATACAGGCCGATGTCAATACAATTTTAAGCGGGAAATATCCAATTTCTCGTCCATTATTTTTATACACTAAGGCCGATCCCCAGGGGCTTGTAAAAAGTTTTATTGATTTTGCGCTTTCGCCTGACGGTCAGCAAATTGTTGTGGAGACGGATTTTGTGCCATTAAAAACTAAGGAGCCGAAATGAAAAAAACCAAAGATAAAATTATTGAGAAAATAATTTTTATATGCGGAATTTTGTCAATTATTTTTGTTGCATTGATTTTTGGATTTCTATTTAAAGAGGGGATAGAATTCTTTAGGGATTTCGGCTTAAAAAATTTTTTGGGATCGGCAGTGTGGCGTCCCACCTCCGTCCCGCCGCAGTTTGGCATTTTGTCTTTGATTGCGGGGTCGGTTTTGGTAACTGTGGGCGCCTGCATTATCGCCGTGCCTTTGGGCATTGCCGCGGCGCTCTATATTTCTGAGCTTGCGCCCAAAGCTATTAGAGATATTTTGAAATCCCTCGTAGAGTTGATGGCCGCCGTTCCAAGCGTTGTAATTGGTTTTGTGGGAATGGTAATTGTGGCGCCTTATGTGCGCATAATTTTAAATCTCCCCACAGGCTTGACGGCATTTACAGGATCTTTGGTTTTGGCTTTTATGGCAATGCCGACAATAATTACAATTTCAGAAGATGCAATTCGCTCTGTTCCTAAACAATATAAAGACGGGGCGCTTGCCCTTGGCGCGACAAATTGGCAAGCTATAAGGCGGGTGGTTTTGATGGCTGCAATGCCGGGTATAATTGCGGCGATAATGCTTGGAATAGGCCGCGTTATCGGCGAGACAATGGCGGTGATGATGGTGACGGGAAATGCCGCGCATATTCCGCATTCCATTTTTGAACCGGTCCGCACAATGACCGCTACGATTGCCGCTGAGATGGGCGAAACCGTGCGAGAGAGTTTGCATTACCGCTCGCTTTTTGCAATAGGTTTGATTTTATTTCTCATAACATTTATTGTAAATTTTGTGGCGGATCTATTTTCAGGGAGAAGCAAAAACCAATGAAAAAACTTAGCCCGAAGCTATCTCAAAAATTGGCTGTATCTCTTTTGACAGTTGCAATGATCATAACTTTAATTCCAGTTTCTGCAATTATTTTTATAATTGTAAAAAATGGAATTTCTGCAATTTCTTGGGAATTTTTATTTTCCATGCCGACTCAAGGAATGCGCGCTGGGGGAATCTTTCCTGCAATAGTTGGGACTATTGCTATTGTTTCATGTTCAATTGCCACGGCCTTGCCGATTGGGGTTTGCGCCGCTATTTATTTAAACGAATATGCTAGAGATAATTTGCTCACCAGAATTATAAAACTTGCCATAGTAAATTTAGCTGGAATTCCGTCTGTGGTCTATGGTTTATTTGGGCTGGGAATTTTTGTGATGTTTTTGGGTTTCGGCGTTTCAATTATTGCAGGCGCCCTGACGCTTGCCATAATGGAACTGCCCGTCATCATTACAACAGCCCGCAGCGCTTTAAGCAATGTGCCGAATTCTTTTAGAGAGGCGAGTCTTGCGCTGGGCGTGAGCCGTTGGCAAACTATCCGCCACATCGTTTTGCCAAACGCTTTACCCGGAATTTTGACGGGCGCAATTCTCAGCATTGCCCGTGTTGCCGGCGAGACCGCCCCAATTCTTTTTACCGCCGCGGCTTTTTATACACCCAATTTACCGCATTCAGTTTTTGATCAAGTTATGGCGCTGCCTTATCATCTTTTTATAATTTCCACGCAAATTCCAAATATGCCCAAAAATATAATTTTTGGGACAGCGCTGGTTCTTTTAGTTATGGTTTTGTCCATGAGTTTAATTGCTATAATTGCAAGAATTATTTTTAGAAAGCGCAGGAAATGGTGATCCCTATGACAAAAATAAAAATGAACATTGCAAATTTAAATTGTTTTTATGCAAAGAAACAGGTTTTAGAAAATATAAGTCTGCACATAAATGCAAATCAAATTCTCTCAATTATCGGTCCTTCAAATAGCGGCAAAACAACTTTCTTGCGCACATTAAATAGGATGAGCGATTTTGATGCGGATTATTGGCGTAAGGGAAAAGTTTTTTTGGATGAGAAAGATATTTTTTCAATGAACATGGAAAAACTGCGCAGCCGCGTTGGAATGCTTTTTGCAATGCCTATGCCCTTGCCGCTTAGCATTTTTGAAAATGTAGCTTATGCGCCCAGACGTTTAAATTTATTAAAAGGCAAACCGAAAAAATATATTGATGAAATTGTTGAGACGTCTCTGCGGGATGCATCGCTTTGGGATGAGGTGAAAGACAGGCTAGACGAGTCTGCAATGAAAATGTCGGGCGGTCAACAGCAGCGTCTTTGCATTGCAAGAATTTTGGCGATAGATCCCGAGGTGATTTTATTTGACGAGCCTTGTTCTGGATTGGATCCAATTTCTACTGCAAAAGTTGAAGAAACCATGATGGCTTTAAAAAAGCGTTATACAATAGTTTTAGTGACAAATAATGTCAAGCAGGCTTCGCGCGTGGGGGATGTTACGGCATTTTTTTTAATGGGAAAACTCATTGAAATTGACGACACTGCAAAACTTTTTGTCGCGCCTAAACAAAAAGAAACAAATGATTATATAACGGGTAGATTTGGATGAGGGCTTTTTTGAAAATGGGGAGAAAATGGAGCAGATAGAAATTAAAGATTTTTATCTTTATTATGGCAAATTTTGCGCATTAGAAAATATAAATTTGTCTATTAAAGAAAAAAGAATTACTTCCATGATTGGACCGTCAGGCTGCGGTAAGTCAACGCTTTTGCGTTCAATAAACCGTATAAACGATACAATTGAGGGAGTGAGAACCACTGGACAAATTTTTGTAAACGGTAAAAATATTTATGATCCTTCTTATGATATAGATTCTTTGAGGAGAAATATTGGAATGGTTTTTCAAAGACCCAATCCCTTTCCAATATCCATTTACAAAAATGTTTCTTTTGGACTTGAGGTAAATAGAATTTGCTCCAAAAAATCTGTGATGAATGAAATAGTTGAAAAATCTTTGAGGGATGTTTTGCTTTGGGATGAAATAAAAGACAAACTAAAAAAATCC
The DNA here is from genome assembly GCA_031282945.1 of Elusimicrobiota bacterium. Classification (GTDB taxonomy): domain Bacteria; phylum Elusimicrobiota; class Endomicrobiia; order Endomicrobiales; family Endomicrobiaceae; genus JAITCX01. The sequence goes on along the minus strand of JAITCX010000251.1, from coordinate 7,258 downwards.
GCTTTAACTTTAACCTTAGAACAACAACAGCGTCTTTGCATTGCCCGCGTTATTGCGGTAAAACCTCAAGTGATTTTATTGGACGAGCCGTGTTCAGCTTTGGATCCCGTTGCGACTAGAAAAATTGAGGAGCTGATGTTGATATTAAAACAGAATTACACGATAGTTATTGTAACGCACAATATGCAGCAGGCGGCAAGAGTGTCGCAGGATACTGCTTTTATGCTTTTGGGAAAACTTATAGAATTTAATAAAACTTCAACGATTTTTACTAAACCCAAAAAGAAAGAAACGGACGATTATGTGTCGGGGAGATTTGGTTGATGCTAAAAAAAATTGCAATAATTGATCATGGTTTTGGAAATATACAAAGCGTTGTAAACGCTTGTAATTTTTGCGGATGCCTGCCCATAGTTATAAATGATCCTAAAAAGTTATTGGATTTTAACGGCGCGATTTTGCCCGGCGTTGGAGCGTTTGGACCGGCTATAGAATTTTTAAGACGGACAGGTTTTGACCAAGCTATAAAAAATTATGTAAATGCGCAAAAAATGTTATATGGAACTTGTTTAGGTTTTCAACTTTTATTTTCAATAAGTTTTGAAAACGGACAATATGAAGGATTAAATTTAATTGAAGGAACTGTTGAAAAATTTAACTTTAAAGATAAAACTTTAAAAGTTCCTCACATGGGTTGGAATAATGTAAATATTTTGGAAAATCCTTTTGGGAAAAAAATGTATAGAGATATAAAAGACGGCGAGAATTTTTATTTTGTACATTCTTATTATGCCAATCCTAAAGATAAATCGCTTATAAGTTCTGTAACGGATTACGGCATAAAATTTTGTTCCGCTATCGCCTCAAAAAATATTTGGGGCAGTCAGTTCCACCCTGAAAAAAGCGGAACCGCAGGATTAAAACTTATGAAAAATTTTATAGAGGCATGCAAATGATTATCATTCCAGCAATTGATATAAGAGGCGGAAATTCTGTCAGGCTTGTGCAGGGGAAAGTTGAAAATGAAACGGTTCATTCCAATGATCCCGTAAGCGTTGCAAAACTTTGGCGGCAAAAAGGCGCAAAAAGAATACACATTGTAGATTTGGATGCGGCCATTGACGGCGTTAAAAATAATTTGTCCATAATAGAAAAAATTTGTATGGAAATGGATTTGGAAATTGAGGTCGGCGGCGGGATAAGAAGTTTGGAAAGGCTTGAGAAAATCTTTGATTGCGGAGCGGATTTTGCAATTTTGGGAACGGCTGCAGTTCAAGATCAAGAGTTTTTAAGAGAAGCTCTCAAAAGATACGGGCGCAAAATAATAGTGGGGGTGGATGTTAAGGACGGCTTTATAGCTATAAAAGGTTGGAAAGAAATTTCTAAAATTAAGCTTGACGATTTTGTAAAAAATATTTCGGCTTTGGGCATAAATCAAATAATTTATACAGATATTTCACGCGACGGCATGTTGAGCGGTCCAGACTTTAAAGGTTTGGAAAAACTCTCCGCTTATGGTTTGCAAATAATAGCTTCAGGCGGCATAAAAAGTATAGACGATTTAATAAAACTCAAAGAAAAAAATATAAACGGTTTAATTGGCGCAATTGTGGGAAGCGCCCTCTATACAGAAAATTTTGATTTGGCAAAGGCTATAAAATGCTTAGCGTGAGAATTGTTCCTTGTTTGGATGTTAAAGACGGCCGCGTTGTTAAAGGAACAAATTTTATAAACTTGCGCGATGCGGGCGATCCCGTTGAAATTGCCCAAAGATATAATGACGCTGGAGCCGATGAAATTGTTTTTTTGGATATAACCGCCACGCATGAGGGGAGAAATACAACGGTAGATTTGGTTGAACGCACAGCTAAAAAAGTTTTTATTCCTTTAACTGTCGGCGGCGGGATAAGAAATATTGAGGATATAAAAAATCTTTTAAATGCAGGCTGCGATAAAGTTTCTTTAAATTCTATAGCGGTGAAAAATCCCGATTTTATTAAGCAGGCATGTCAAGCTTTTGGAGATCAATGCATTGTTGTTGCAATTGATGCAAAAAAAATAAACGGCGGCTGGAATGTTTTTGTAAACGGCGGCAGAATTGACACAGGCTTGGATGCAATAAAATGGGCTAAAGATGCCGAGGCGCTTGGCGCAGGGGAAATTTTACTGACGAGCATGGATAGAGACGGCACAAAAAATGGGTATGATATAGATCTATTAAAAATTATTTGCGCAAATGCCGCCATACCAGTTATAGCTTCCGGCGGGGCTGGAACTTTTGAGCATTTTTATGATGCGTGTAAAGCTGGCGCCAATGCGCTTTTGGCCGCTTCGCTATTTCATTATAGAGAAATTGAAATTGCGCAATTAAAAAAATATTTACAAGAAAAAGGAATTTGCGTAAGATTATAATTTGTTTTGAATTTTTTATTTGATAAATAAAAATCTAGTTGTAAAAGTATATAGGAAAAAATAAAATGGAATATTTTTCTGCCGCTCTTTTTAATCAGAGAGCGCCGTTGGTTTTTTTGTTTCTTTTTCTAAAAGAAGCGGGTTTTTTAAAAAAGCCGATGTAAAAAATATGCCTAAGAGGGAGATTTTCATGGTTAACATTCTAGTTACAACGCACGGTAGTTTTTGCCGTAAGCTCTTGGAAGCGGCAGAAAAAATTGCTGGCAAACAAAATAATCTCTATGCTGTGGAAATGCAATCAAATGAAAGCTTGCCTGAAATGCAGGCTAAATTGAAAGATTCTTTGGAACGTATCGTTGACGAAACAGGTCAAGGCACGCTTATTTTGGTGGACATGTTGGGAGGCACTCCCTGTAATGCCGCCGTTCCATTGTGTAGAGTTTTTAACACAGAAATTGTAACCGGCGTAAATTTGCCAATGCTTTTGTCTGCAATGTTTGCAAGTAAAAAATTTGAGTCGGCAAAAGAAGTTGCCGATAAAGTTTTCAAGGATGGGCAGAAAAGTATTATCAATGTAAAAAGATTGATTTAAGCGGAGGTTATTATGCCAATAGTTTTGGTAAGAATTGACGACAGATTAGTTCATGGGCAGATAGTGCAGGGGTGGTTAAAAAATATCAATGTAGATAAAATCGCCGTGGCATCAGATTTTATTGCATCCGATGAAATGCAAAAACTTTTAATGAGCCTTGCCGTGCCAAATACTATAGAGCTGGAAATAAAAACGCTTGAGGGGATAGCAGAGCAATTGATTGCAAACGCCTATGAAAAACCGCGCACAATGATCATTGCCGCCAAGCCCAGCGAGATTTTGTTTTTGATAAATAAAGGCGCGAAATTTCAATCTGTAAATGTGGGCGGAATGCACTTTGCAAAAAACAAAAAACAGATCTTGCCAAACATTTTTACTGACGATGAAGACATAGCGATCCTGAAAGAAATTTCGCAAAGAGGGATAGAGTTGGAGGGAAGAATATTGCCGATGGATGAAAGAGTTGACGTTGTAGCCCATATAAAAAAAATGCAAACGGACAAGTAAATGATAATAGAAAGTTTTGTGATTTTGGCTTTAATTGCGGCAATCTTTAATACCGATTTAACTGGCTTTGGGCAGTTTATGATATGCAGGCCGATTTTTTGCGCTCCCATTTTTGGTTTTTTAACCGGCAATATCGTAGAGGGTTTGTGGATGGGAATGATTGTAGAGTTGTTATGGATAAACGCCGTGCCTTTGGGATCTTATTTGCCGCCCGATATTTGCGCAATAAGCATTTTAGCAACTGTTTGGGTAAACAAATTTTTTCCCGGTTTAGAATCAGCTTCCTGTACAGCTTTGCTTTTGGCCATACCTTTTGGTTATGCATGTAGAAATATAGATTATTTTGGCAGAAAAATAAATGTGAAAATAATGTATTGGATTGAGGACGGAATAAGCAAAGAACAATATAAGAGAATAAATATCGGCATTGGACTGGGATTGGTTTTATTTATTGTGAAATTTTTTATTTTTTATTTAGCTGCCATACCGCTTGGCGGATTTATTTTTGATTTAGTTTATTTAAACATTCCAAATTTTGCTGTTACTGGTTTTAAACGGGCATGGTTTTTATTTCCAATTTTAGGGTTTGGTTCAACTCTTTATGCTTTTTGGCAATTTAGAAAACAGCGTTGGATGGGGAGATGAAATGCTCAAAGATTATATGAAGGCTTATGCGCGGGTTTTTTTTGTGCAGTCTTTGTGGAATACAGAAAGACAGCAAAATGTTGGACTATTGTTTTTAATAAAACCGTTTTTAGAAAAAATGTATACGGATCCTAAAATAAGAAAAGAAGCTTTTTTAAGACATACGGAATTTTTTAATACTCATCCCTATATGACGGGAATTATAGCGGCTTTTGTTGTGAAAACGGAAACGGAAATTGCCAAAGGCAATACAGATTTAATTTCTACAATGTCGCAAATGAAACGCTCAATGGCAAGTCCGCTTGCGGCAATTGGCGATTCACTTTTTAGCGATACTTTGAGAACTGCCATAGCTCTGATAAGCATTTTATTGACTATTGTATTTTCGCTTATTGAGCCTGACAATTTAGCTGAATTTGGAATTTTATTTCCATTTATTTTCTTAGTCCTATTTAATTTGTTTCACATAATTGGAAAATATATTTTTATGTTGACCGCATTTGCGCTTGGGCAGGAAGTTTTGCTTACTTTGGCAAAACCAAGTTTCAGGCTGGCGATTGTAGTTATTGCTGTTTTAGGCTTTTTAACAACTTTGCTTGCAACGGCGGCATACTTTATTTTTATTGATGCAAACTCATTATTGGGCATAGGCGATTTACGCAATATTTTAATTTTTGCAAGCGTTTTAGTTTTGTCTTTATTTTTTGCAAAAAAATATATCAACTTAAAATTAATTATAACTGTTTTAATATGTATCCTTTGGGGATATTTGGAGAGATAAAATGATAGAAAAAACAATAACTGTTAAATTTCAAAAAGGTTTGCATGCGCGGCCTGCCGCATTGTTGGTGGAAATGTTGTCTGAATTCAAAACAACAGAGGTAAAAGTTGTTGACGAACAAACTGAAATAGATGCAAAAAGCATTATGGGAATTTTAATTCTTGCCGCCGCATATGGAACTCAATTAAAATTTATTATAGACGGCCAAGCTCAAGATGAAGTGAGTAAGAAATTAGATGAGTTCTTTAATTCGCATTATGACGGGGAGTAGTTTTTTTGCGGGAAAATTCTAGCGGAATTTAATTCCTTATTTAAACTTATTTATAATTTTTGGGCGCTATTTCTTTTAGTCATTTTATAGAATTTATAATATTTAAAATTGCCGCATAGTTTACAAGTTTTAAATGAGATAATTTTTATTAAATTTTAATAAAAATTATCTCGCAACTCTCACTGCTATCCTGCCTCTTGTTCTAATTTTTCTAGTTGCATCCCAAATTTTTTCAGGCGGAACTTTATTTGCATAGAGAATGCGTTTTACATTTCTTGCCCTTGCGGCAGACACTTCGCTTGCCCTAGCGGATCCCCTATCATTAGAATTATTTAACATTATAAAAATTGTCAATCGTCTAAAATTTGGAAATGTTTTTGCCAATCTCTGTCCAAAACTTGCCAGCTCCGTTTTGCTTTTTGGCGTGAGTTCCGCCGTGCCGTCAATAAACTCTAAAACTGGAATTTTTGTTTTTATAGTCTTTCTATTAGCGCGAGGTTTTATTGTTTTTGAAAATTTATAATTTGCATTTAAATTTGCATTATAACTTTGAAAATTGCCGTTTGTCTGCATACCCGCTTGCATTCCTAAGTTTATAGATTGCGTTAAACTTAAGTTTACGCCTGTCAGCCAACCGTAAAACAATAAATTTTCGTCATCGCTTTCAACCTTAAAAGTCCGCCTCAAATCTAAAATTTCCATATCAAATTCTTGTTTTGCATTTAAATTTCGACCTATAAAAAGACGCCCAAAAAACTCTAGACCTTTATTTGTTTGTCTAAACTCCATTCCGCCTTTTACGGCATGTCTAAATATGGGTTGGCTGTCAAAATATAAATTTGCAATAGATCCGTCCATTTCTTTTGTAGGAAAAATATTTATTTGGTTTGCCTCATAAGAAAAAACCGGTCCAACTAGACGCTGTAAATCATTTTTATTTTGCGCTAAAACCATATAGTCTAAACTTATAGCGGCATTAAAGCCGATTAAAGAAATATTGGAATGCGGTCTATAATAACTTTCATTGAAATTAATCTCTCTCTCAACCCTTCCTCCTGCATACATTGCAGAAAATATTCCTTTGCTATTAAATCCTTTAAAAAATAAATTCCCATAGACGCCAATGCCGATATCTTGCAAATCCCCTCTATTTTGCGCTTGGCTAAATTTTCTATCATTTCCAGATACAAAAGCCCCCATCCTTCCCCACTCGGCCGCCTGCAAATCTTTGCCTAACATTATTCCAAATCCTTCGGTTTTAAAATCGCCAATCGTCTGACCGTTATTATGAAATCTTAGCCCTGAAATATTTACATTTGTCCAAAGTTTATAAGAGGGGATTTGTTCTATTTGGTTAAAAATACTTTCATTGCCGCCATAGAGCATGGCGCTAAAAATATTTGCATAAAACGCGCCGCTTAAATCGTCATAGCTGAGGCGTTTTTTATTTGCATTCATGTTTGATATGGGATACTTTAAATAGCCATTTTCATTTACGATATTTTCAATTTCTTTTTGATTTCTTGTTTTTGCGCTATTTTGATCGGGGGGAAGTACATTTTTTATGTATAGAACTTTTTGACCTATATCAAAATATAAATCATAGCGAGTCGAATCGTAATAAAAAATATTTTCTGTATTATTTATTGAATTTCCATTTTGATTAAAAGCAAAATAATCCTCCGAAAAAATTATTGGGATTTTTTTTACTATCAGCTCATCATAAAACGGCGCATTGATAATTAATTTTCGGCCTGTAAAAATTGTAATTGAACTGGCATAAATTTTATCTGAACTTGCGCTATTAAAATTTACATCTAAAATTAAGTCCGCGTTAAGAGAAATTTCTTCTGCAAAAAGAGCGTTGGGCAAATAATTATTCGCTAGAGAAATTGCAGCATTATTTGCCGCATAAACAATATTGGCAGAACTATATGCAGATTTAAAATTTACAGTTGCATTATTTAACGCCAGCGTTTCTAATTTTACATCTGAGTTAAAAATAACTTGGCCGCCTAAAACTGCAAGATCTCCATAAAAAATAGTTGGG
>JAITCX010000250.1 GCA_031282945.1 Elusimicrobiota bacterium | reverse complement strand
AATGTTTTGATTGAGTTCCATTTTAAACCTCTTAAATTTAGAAAACCAACTAAAATATCTGCGCCCATCCGGAATTGAACCGGAATTGCCGGCTTCGGAGGCCGGCGCTCTATCCAATTAAGCTATGAGCGCATTTAGTTAATCGCCCAAATATTTTACGGCGCCCGTCAAAACGCTTTTAATATCTATATCTTGTTTTGTACCGCCTTGGGCAAAACTCTCTTTGCCGCCGCCTGAGCCTTTTATATCGTTTGCAAAAGCTTTGGCAATTTTGGCGGCGCTTATGCCCTTGGACACCGCCGCATCAGAAGCCGAAACGATAAAAGAAGTTTTTCCGTCCGCTTTTGAAACTATCAATAAAACAGCTAATTTTTCTCTCTGCTTTATTTTGTCTGATAAACTGCGCATTTGTTTTATATCTAAATTATCTACAGCAATAGCCAAAAATTTCACTCCATGCGCATCTTGAAATTTTCCAATATAATTATCAATGTCCTGCAAAACTTGTTCATTTTTTATTTGCAAAAGCTGAGTTTCTAGCGACTTAATATAATCAATTTGTTTTTGAGCTTTTGTAAGAATTTCAGATTTTGGGCAATCCAAAATCTGCCCCAGACGCTTCAAGTCCGCTTCATCACTTAAAACAAAATCTTGCGCCGCATTTCCAGTTAAAGCTTCAATTCTGCGCACGCCGGCGCCGATAGAACTCTCAGAGATAATTTTAAAAAATCCAATCTCGCCAGTGCGGTTGACATGCGTGCCGCCGCAGAGTTCCATAGAATAATTTTTTTCGCCATTTTCTTTAACGCTCACAGTCCTAACAGATTGGCCGTATTTTTGGCCAAACAATGCCATCGCGCCAAGCGACCGAGCTTTGTCAATATCCATTTGCTCAATTGTAACAGGCAAATCATCCATAATTATTTCATTTACTTTTTTCTCAATTTCAACGAGAGTCTCATGTGAGATTTGCGAAAAATGCGTGAAATCAAAACGTAAAAGATTTGGCAAAACCAATGAACCCGCTTGCGTAATATGTTTTCCTAAAATATCCTGCAGAGCTTTTTGCAAAAGATGCGTGGCGGTATGGTTGCGCGCAATAGCTAGACGATAATTTTTATCAATTATTGTTTTTGCAATATCGCCGACTTTTATTTGCCCTTGGCGCACTTTTATTTTATGTACAAATAAATTGCCTATAGGTTTAAAAACATCGCTTACATCTAAAACAAAATTGTCGGATATAATTTCGCCCTTATCTGCAACCTGCCCGCCCGATTCGCCGTAAAAGGATGTCTCCGACAAAATAAGCTCGCCGCTTTGGCCCGCTTTTAAACTATCTACAAAATTTTGATTATCATCAATTAAAAATAAAACTTTAGCTGGAGTTTTAAAATTTTCATAACCTTTAAAAATTGTATCGCCAGCTTTCTTATGCAAACTCACATAAAAAGAAATATCTTTCTCGCCTGAACCGCCCCAAGCCGCCCTAGATTTTTCTTGAGCTTTTTTGCGTTCTTTTTCAAAAGCGGCTAAATCAATTTTTAAACCGTTTTCCGCCGCAATTTCTTTTGTCAAATCCTGCGGAAAGCCACAAGTGTCATAGAGCTTAAATACGTCTTGACCGCTGATAATATTTGTCTTTTTATTTTTATAACTCTTTATAATTTCCGCCAAAATATCCGAGCCTGATTCTAAAGTCTGCAAAAATTTTTCTTCTTCCGCTTTCACAATTGTCTGTATGTTTTCAAGTTTTGCGCTCAAATCAGGATAAGCCGTCTTTGAAATATCTACAACAGTTTTAGTTAAAACATTTAAAAAAGGTTCATTGTATCCAAAAATTTTTGCCTGTCTTAAAGCTCGTCTCAAAATACGCCTTAAAACATAACCGCGTCCCTCATTTGAGGGTAAAATTCCGTCCCCAATTAAAAAAGTTATGGCGCGGGCATGATCGGCTATCATTCTAAATTTCGGCATGGTCTCAGGGGTTGGAAAAATTTTTAAAATTTCGCAGGCATTAGAAATTATAGGCATAAATAAATCTGTTTCAAAAATACTTTTTTTACCGCAAGCGGCCGCCGTTATCCTCTCTAAACCCATCCCTGTATCTATATTTTTTCTTGGAAGCGGTTTCAATGAGCCGTCCGCCTGCCTATCAAATTGCGTAAACACTAAATTCCAAATTTCCAGAAATCTATCGCAATCGCAGCCCACTTGGCAAGTTGATTTTTTACATCCCACATCCTCGCCTAAATCTATATAAATTTCAGAGCATGGTCCGCAAGGTCCGGTGTCGCCCATATTCCAAAAATTTGTATCATCGCCCATTTTTGTAATGCGGGAAGCGGGCACAATTTTTTTCCAAATCTCGGCCGCCTCATCATCGTCTTTATAAATGGTGACATAAAGTTTTTCTATCGGCAAAGCCATATCTTTTGTTAAGAATTCCCATGCCCAAGCGATTGCATCCTCTTTAAAATAATCCCCAAAAGAAAAATTTCCAAGCATTTCAAAAAAAGTTAAATGCCGAGTTGTGACGCCCACTTGTTCTATATCTGAAGTTCTAAAACATTTTTGGCAGGAGGCGGCGCGGGTAAAAGAGTCTTTGCTTTGACCTAGGAAATGTTGTTTAAACTGCACCATTCCCGCTGAAGTAAAAAGGAGGGTTTTATCGCCTGAAGGAACTAATGAATCGGAAGCAACAATTGTACTGGAACGCTTAGCAAAAAAATTTAAAAAATCTTTTCTGATTTGTGTTGATGATATGTTTTGTTTATTCATAATATATGATTATAACAATTTATTCCTCTTTTATAAAAAAGAG
>JAITCX010000194.1 GCA_031282945.1 Elusimicrobiota bacterium | reverse complement strand
ACCGAAAAAACTTGCATGTATTTATCACCCCCCCCCCCCCCCCCCTATTTCTCTAATTTCTAACAATTTAACCAACAAAAAAAATTCAACTAACACTTTAACTAAATCTCTGTGCAAATATTCGCTTCCATTTTTTGCGGCTTCCTTGCTTTTTGTTTCATCGTTTTTTATTGTTGCAAATGCCCAAGCTGAGATAAATACTTGGAGCGATTTTGTTACTGCATATAAATCTGCAGGGCAAGGCGCTACAATCACTCTTACCAATGATCTTACGGGAGTTTCAGGCGCCGCCATTGGCGCGCCAAACGCCAACAATATAATAATTAACGGTTCAAATAAAGCTTTAGCTGCTGATGAAATTAATGGATTAGGGTTCCTTCTCAGTGCAAAAACGCTTAACTTCAAGGATATAAGTTTTTATAAATTTCTCTCCAATTCTGCAAACGGAGCGGTTGTGAATCTTATTAATAATTCCAAAGCTGTTTTTTCTGGGAGCATTACTTTTGTAAGTAATAAGACAAACGAGACGCACGGAAGCGGCGGAGCGCTTTATGCAATCAACTCTAATCTTTCATTTACAGCGTCAACAGTAAATTTTATAAATAATAGTGCAATAGAAGCGGGCGGATCAATCGGCGGAGTAAACACTACTATTTCCTTTGATAACTCTAGTGCAAATTTTATATCCAATAAAACATCAGATGCAGAGGATTATGGCGGCGGAGCGCTTTATACGAGCGGCGCTTCCAATATTTCTTTTACAAACTCAAATGCAGCCTTTATAAACAACGAGGCTGCCAATAATGGCGGTGCAATTCATACAAACGATGGTTCCACAAATATTTCCTTTAAAAACTCAAATGTAATTTTTTCGGGCAATAGCGCCGGTTTTTTAGGCGGTGCAATTTTTGCTTATAGTAATTCTAATATTTCTTTTACAAACTCAACTGCAGCTTTTACAAACAATAAGTCATCGGCGGGAGGCTCTCCCTTTTTAGGCGCCGCTATTTTTTTGGGAGAAGGCTCAAAACTTACCTTTACTAATTCTACACTAAAATTCCAAGATAATTTTGTAGACACCACTATTAGAAATGATATTTATTTGATGGACGCTCAAAGCGCCGTCACTTTTTCAGGAGCTAATATTATTTCCAACGGTATTCTAATAAGCGGTGATGGGGGTATTGTCAAAAAAACAGGATCCGGCTCTTTATTTGTTCAGGGGGACAAAAACAATCCCACGATAATTCAAAATAATTTCAGCGTTGAAGGTGGGGCCGTTGAATTTCAAAATGCCGTCAGCACGATTTCAATTCTAACTATTCAAAATGCAACGTTGTCTTTATCAAATGGAGTTGTGGCAAGCACTCTTTATGTTACGGGCAATCTTAATTTAACTGGGACATTAAAAATAGATATTGATTTTAGTGAAGGTATAGCGGATTGGATTTCTGTAGGCGGGAAGTTTAATATTAACAACAATTCCAACCTTGCAATAAATGTTGTAGAAAGCGGAAATAAAGAAGTGAAAATTCTCACTGCCGCCCAAGAAATAACTACAGCAGATCTTCAAAAATTAAAGATTGATACAATCAATTTTTTCACGGAAGTTAACCACACAGATGATGGATGGAATTTGCTTGTTGGGCGCGCCGGAATAGTGGACACTTGGAGTAAATTTGTTGTGGCATATAAAAAAGGCGGCACAATTATAATGGATGATAATATTACAGCTGATGAAAATTCCTCCCCTCTTGGACAAACAAATGCCAATAATATAACCATTGACGGTTCAAACAAAACTTTAGATGCCAATAAAATTGAAAAATTAGGATTTGCTTTTAATACAAAAACTATTACTTTTAAAGATATAACATTTTCTAATTTTGCTTCGGTCCAATACTCTTTTCATAATGATAGTACTGTTATGTCTCTTGCAAACTCTAACGTCACTTTTACGGGCAATATTAATTTTATAGATAATAATTCCACGAGGGAATCTTACTACCCTGTTGCGCTTGAGATATATGAAAATTCTATTGTTTCTTTTATAAATTCAACGATAACTTTTATAAACAATGACGGTGTTATTGACGTGCAAGGTAGATCAACCCTTTATTTTACAAATTCAAGCGTGACTTTTATAAATAATGTCAATGGCACTTATAACTACAATGCATCTATTTATTTTTCAAACTCATTTGTAACTTTTATAAATAGCGATATGGCATCAGACGGGGAAAATGATAGAGGAACTATTTATTTTGTAAATTCAACCGCAGCTTTTATAAATAACGGTCGTATTTATTCCGCAAAGATTTCCATTACAAATTCGGTCATAGAATTTTCAAGCGCAATAGCAGATAGCGGCGGCGCTATTTATAGCTATATGATGGAGACATATGGTGAGTTCCCAAGTAATTCAAACATTGTATTTACAAATTCGAAAGTTAAATTTTCTAGTAATACTGCAGTAAAACTTGAATCTTATTTAGATTCAGGAGAGGGAGGCGCCATCGCAGCACGGGGAATAGGAGAGAATGTCAATATTTCAATTAATAATTCAAAAGTTGAGTTTTCAAGCAATACTGCCTATTCAAATGGCGGCGCTATTTTTGGCATTGGTACAAGAATTTCATTTTCCGCCTCAACCATAGTTTTCTTTCATAACACTGCCCTTGATTCAGGCGGAGCCATTTATTTAACAGGCAATTCAAACATTACTTTCGCAAACTCCCTCATAACTTTTAAAGAGAATTTTTCGCAAAACCAAACGCCAAACGATGTTTATCTTGACGGCGCAGGCAGCGCGCTTATTTTTTCAGGCAACAATACTTTAACCAACGGCATACACACAAGCGGAACGGGAGTTGTTAGAAAAACAGGCTCAGGCTCTTTATTTGTGGAGGGCGATAAAGACAACCCCACGATAATTAATAATAATTTCAGCGTTGAAGGCGGAGCGGTTGAATTTCAAAATGCGGTTAGCACGATAGCAATTTTAACCGTTAAAAAT
>JAITCX010000155.1 GCA_031282945.1 Elusimicrobiota bacterium | reverse complement strand
ATTTTTAAGCGGGGCGTTAGAATTGAAGGTTTAAAGGATTCAAAGAAATTGTCGCCATTGCAAAGACAAAAACTGCTTGGCGAAATTTGCAAGAAAGCATTGTGTTTTAGCGTTATTGCAAAAGACAATTTTATAATTGATGAAATAAATATTTTAAACGCTACATTGCTAGCCATGAAATGCGCTATTGAAAGTCTAAAAGTTAAACCTGATTTATGCATTGTGGACGGAAACCGAAAAGTAAAAAATTTGTTTATAGAACAAGAAACGATAGTTAAAGGGGATAATTTCAGCGCGGCAATTGCTGCGGCAAGCGTGCTGGCAAAAGAGGAGCGGGATAAAATTATGCGCTCTTATGCAAAAGATTTTCCAAACTATTGTTTTGATAAACACAAGGGTTATGCAACGGCCCAACACGTAAAAGCATTAGGACAATTTGGACCATGCCCCATACACCGCAAAACTTTTGCGCCTGTAAGGGAGGCGTCTAAATTCGGCAAATTAGAAAATAGGAGGCTATTATGCCACAAGCAAGATGTATGAAATGCAAAAAGCAGGTTGAGGTTAAAGACCCGCAAGATGTGATTATGAAAAATGGAATGAAAGCTGTGTCGGGCGTTTGCCCCGATTGCGGGACGAAAGTTTTTAAAATCATCGGTAAAAATAAGTAGTATTTAATCCATAAACAGAGTCAACTTTTTTATAAAAGAGGGACTCTGTTTTTTTATGTATATATGATTATATTGGAGAAAAAATGGAAGCTCAAAATATTGTAAATTGGATATCTGCAGATCTAGATTTAAATTCCGGCGGCGTAAGAAATACTGTTGAAATGTTGAGCGAGGGCAATACCATAGCTTTTATTTCGCGCTATAGAAAAGAAAAAACAGGTAATTTTACTGAGACAAATGTGCGGGAAATTTCTGAAAAATTTAACTATTACATAGAGCTGGAACTTAGAAAAGAAACCATATTAAAAAGTATTGATGAGCAAAAAAAACTTACGCCCGAGCTAAAAAAACAAATAGAACTCTGTCAAGAAAAAACAAAACTTGAGGATATTTATTTGCCCTATAAGCCTAAAAAACAAACTAAAGCCACCATTGCAAAAGCCGCCGGTCTAGAACCTTTAGCAAAAGAAATTTTAGCGCAGACGCTGTCTATGAAAGAGGATAGGGATGCGGTAGTCTCAAAATATTTAAATGCAGAAAAAGGCATAGATACAATTGAAAAGGCAATTAGCGGGGCGATAGATATCGTGGCAGAAGAACTTTCCGACAATGCAAATATTAGAGGATTGATAAGAAATTTTATATTGGAAACTGGGGTGATGACGTCCAAAGCTACAAAAGCTGCCGAAGGCGTTAAGACAAAATTTGACATGTATTATCAATACAGCCAGACGATAAAAAGCATTGTCGGCCATAGGTTGTTGGCGATAAGACGCGGCGCCAATGAAAAAATTTTGTTGTGGAAAATTGCGGTAGATGATGAAAAAGCCGTCAGTATGATTTTGGATTCTATTCCCACTAAAAATATTAAATCGCTCTTTTATCCAGAACTTTATAAATCTTGCAAAACAGCTTATGATCGCCATATTTATCCGTCTTTACAGGTAGAAATTTTTATGTCTAAAATGGGGGAGGCTGATAAAGAAGCTATAAATGTTTTTGCGACAAATGCAAGAAATCTCCTGCTTTTCCCGCCTGCAGGCCATAAAATGATCATGGGCATTGACCCGGGTTTTAGGACAGGTTGTAAAATTGCAGTGATAAATACGAATGGAACTTTTAAAGAATATAAAACTATTTTTCCGCATGATGATTCAGGCAGGCGCACGCAGGAAGCAGAGGACGCTTTGCTGGAACTTATAGATGATTATGAAATAGAATTAATTGCCATTGGCAACGGCACGGCCTCAAAAGAGACTTCTGTTTTTGTGCAAAATGCATTAAAGAAAAATTCGTTAAGCGCAAAGATCGTAATTGTAAGCGAAGCTGGAGCGTCGGTTTATTCCGCCTCGCCTTTAGCGGTAAGCGAATTTCCGGATTTGGATGTGACGATAAGAGGAGCGATAAGCATTGCGCGGCGTCTGCAAGATCCGCTGGCGGAACTTGTAAAGATTGATCCAAAATCCATAGGCGTGGGGCAATATCAGCACGATGTAAATCAGACGCTTTTAAAAAAACAATTGGATATGACGGTTGAATCCGCCGTAAATTTTGTGGGGGTAAATTTAAATTCCGCATCCATGCAGCTTTTATCTTATGTGTCGGGAATAGGTAGGACTTGTGCGAAAAATATAGTTGAGTTTAGGACGAAAAAGGGATCCTTTAAAAATAAGACTGAGCTTTTATCTGTGCCGACTTTGGGAGACAAAACTTTTAAACAGTGCGCTGGTTTCTTGAGAATTTCAAATGGGCAAAACCCGTTGGATAATTCGGCGGTTCATCCAGAAACTTATAATATCGTTGAAAAAATGGCGCAAGATTTGAATGTAAGCGTTGCGGAGTTGATAGGAAATGATGCGCTGATAAATAAAATTGATGTAAGAAAATATATAAGTGAGGAGGTTGGGGAACTCACTTTAAACGATATAATTGCGGAGCTAAAAAAGCCCGGTTTTGACCCGCGTCAAAATTTTTCTACTGCGGAGTTTGACCTACAGATAAATTCTATAGAAGATCTTTCTGAGGGGCTTGCATTAAACGGCACAGTGACAAATGTTACCAATTTCGGCGCTTTTGTGGATATAGGCGTTCATCAAGATGGTTTGATACATATTTCAAAGTTGAGTTCTAAGTTTGTGAAAAATCCTCATGATGTGGTGAGCGTTGGGCAGACAATTAAAGTGCGGGTTTTGAAAATTGATGCGGAGCTTAAACGTATTAGTCTTGAGGCAATTGAATAATTTTTTAAATAGGAAGGCGTGGTTTGCGCTAGCTAAATTTTTGAGCGCTTAAGTTTTTACTTAAGCGCTTATTTTTTTTAGACCTTTTGGTTGAGATTAGGTTCATTGATTTGTCGCTAAGGTGGGGGGCTTGGGAAGGCGGCGGCTTTGTTGCCGCCTTCCCCTTTTAAAAACTCGCTGACCGATGTTCGCAAAATTTTATTCTCCTTTGGGGAATTTATTTTTGTAATGCACAAGAAATTTAAACTTTAACAAGCGAGTTTTTAAAAGGTTTTTCGCCCGCTAAAGCGGGCGAAAACAAGCCCCAGAATTAGCGGTGGGTGGGGAATTTTAGATTTAAGGAGAAGCCAAAAAGGTTGAGGTTTAAAAATAAGATTAAATAGTTTAAAGAAATAATTTGGGGACGCGGCTGTTGTTGGAGTATGAGGAGATAAGTAAAAAATTAGCGGTTTAAAAAAATGATTTTGAGGTAAGAGTTGTTGCCGTTAAAAGATGAGGGAAAAATTTTTATTTTGTTTTTATTAAGAAAGAGAAATGTTTTCCGTCTAGTTGACCAAGAGGGGAAGCGGTGCAAACATGGTGTAGATCTAGCGGTAAATCAGTGAAATATAGGTTTTAGGAAAAGCCAAAGAAGTTGAAGTTTAAAAATAAAAATGGATAGTTTTGAAAAACAATTTTGGGACGGGGGTTGGTGTGT
>JAITCX010000133.1 GCA_031282945.1 Elusimicrobiota bacterium | reverse complement strand
TGAGTGTGCGTCACTTCTGTAACGGTTTTTGCAAGCTGCTGCGCTTGCAAAATATTGTTTGCTATAAATCCAACAGAACTAATGCGCATCGCCGCTCCATTGCCATAACTATTGTAAGGCTCGGGATTTGCGCTAAATACCCATTTGAAAAACATACCGCCAAAACCGCAGTCGGGGTATTTGCGTCCCAATTCTTGCATATGCTTTACAGTCAGCTTGCCTAATGCGTCATGAAAAGCGACGTCGTATTCATTTTTGTTTTGCATTTTATTTTTAGCGGCTTCCATAATGGCTTTAGCGATAGCTAAGGTCATTATGCTGTCGTCGGTAGCAGAACAATCTTTGCTAAAAAGTTTAAATTCTTTGCTTTTGCAATTATTAAATTCAAAACGAGACCCTATAATATCGCCTGCTATTGCTCCAATCATAAATTGATCCTCCTGATTTTTAAAGATATTATTTTAGTAAATTTGCTAAATAATGATATTAAAGTAAAAAATAGTAAAAAAAGTATACAAAATATTGATGAACAATTAAATGCATTATTGAAAAAAGCTAAAAATTCAAGTTTTTTAAGCTATAGAATAGACCCTCATAAATTTAATGGTTTTGATGAATTTAATATTTCTCAAAAGAAGGAAATATTAAAAGAAATTGTAGATGCCAATACCCTATATGTAAATTTTACAGATATAGACGATGAGGATAAAAATATTGCAGAAATTGATAAAAAATTAAATGAAAAATTTTATAGAGAAATTAATAATAAATAAAAAATAGCGGAAAATATTAAAAAAATTTAAAGGAAAATATTCTCGTATTTAGCGGATACAAATTCTCTCCATTGCTTATAAATAGTCAAAAGTTCATCGTCTAAAAACTTGAGCGCTTTTTCTTTTACGGCCGCAGGCGCTCCGTAATAAGCTTCCGCAATAGCGCCCGTTATTGCGCATATGGTGTCGGTGTCGCCCCCAAGGGAAACTCCGATGCGGAGGGCATCCTCAAAAGAGTGTGATTCCAGAAAACATTCAATAGCTTGCGGCACAGTTTCCTGACATGTTTCATTGAAAGAATATGTATTGCGGATATCGTCTATACGAAAATCCAATGGATAATAATTGTCTATGATATATTGTTTAATTTCTCTCTTTGTAGCGCAGTTTAGGGCCATAAAAACGGCGCCTGCAACAGCTTGAGCGCCCTTAATTCCCTCGGGATGATTGTGCGTCACCTGCGTAACCGTTTTTGCAAGTTCTTGCGCTTGCAAAATATTGTTTGCTATAAAACCAATTGGACTAATGCGCATCGCCGCTCCATTGCCATAACTATTGTAAGGCTCGGGATTTGCGCTAAATACCCATTTGAAAAACATTCCCCCAAAACCGCAAGTGGGATATTTTCTGCCGATTTCCTGCATATACTTTACACTCAGCTCTCCCAATTTATGATGGAAGGCGGCGCCGTATTCATTTTTATTTTGTTTTACATTTTTAGACGTTTCCATAATAGCTTTAGCGATAGCTAAAGTCATAATGGTGTCATCGGTAGCAAAACAATCTTTAGTAAAAAGTTCAAATTCTTTGCTTTTATAATTATTAAATTCAAAACGCGACCATACAATATCGCCGACTATTGCTCCAATCATAAATTTATCCTCCTGATTTTTAAAGATATTATTTTAGTAAATTTGCTAAATTGATGATATTAAAGTAAAAAATAGTAAAAGAAAAGTCTACAAAATATTGATTTGTAATAAAATGAATCTTAAAAAAATACATAAAAACGAGAATGCTTTTGGCCCCCTAATCCCCCCTAACCCACTTTTCATCCTTCAATGTTTTTTAAGATTTACCAAAATGAAAATAAAGTTTTCAGCAATTTATTAAAAATAGCGGTAAAAAATAAGAAAAGGGAGGATGAAAAAATGTCAAAAAACAGGGATAATTTACACGGGGGGGGGGGGGTGGGGGGTACGGAGAGTTAGAAACTCTGCAAACTTCCCTTGAAAAATTATTAAACTCAAAAACCGAATACCTCATAAACTTACCTGACGACCCCGACAAAAAAATAATTAATAAAAATTTAGTATCGCAAAAAGCTAGAGAGTTTGATAAAGATTTGCTATCGCTTCTTAGCTCAAATGAACAAATAAAAAAATGGTTGTTTACCGCCATAAATGAAAACACTTGGATTTTTAAACTTGATACTTTTTTAACATTTATAAATAAAAAAGAATATTTAAAAGATTCTTTTACTAAATATAAAAACCGCATTGGTTTGGCAGTCGGCGAAAGATTTTTAGACGACAGCCAAGACATAGTTTTAAATTGGCCTTATAAAGACTGCATACTGGAAGGAGGCCAAAGTAAAGACGATCAAAAAAGACAGGAAATCTTTTTTAATGAAATTCTCGCCCCCGAACAAATCAACAGACTTTTAGACGAGAAAGTTTTTGTAAATTTTAAAAAATATCAAGGGATTAAAAAAAATCAAAAAATAGACGGCGGCTTAACAATAGAAAAATTTAAATGCGAAGTAAGCGCAGGCAGTTTAGAAAATATAGATTTTGATAAAGACAATTTAATTATTAAGGGAAATAATTTAGTGGTTTTGCATTCATTGAAAAGTCGTTTTGCCGGGAAAGTGAAATTGATCTATATTGATCCGCCTTACTATTTTAATGATGTAAGAGACAGCGACACCTTCAGGTATAATTCAAACTTTCCTTTATCTACATGGCTTACATTTATGAGAAACCGCTTAACTATTGCAAAAGAATTATTGGCGGATGACGGTTCAATTATGGTTTCAATGGGCGATGACGGACAGGCGTATATGCGGCTTTTAATGGATGAGATTTTTGGAGTTGAAAACTATGTAGCAACTTGTCCAAGAAAAACTGCAGGGTCGGTAACTACTAAATCCGACCACGAATTGCAAAAACTTCATGACTATTTATTGATATATAGTAAAACAAAGGATTCAATTTATAATAAAACGATAGTTGGTCAAAAATCATATCCATATAAAGATGAACGAGGCAAATATTATACCGTTCCCTTACAAGATAATGGACCGCATGGAACTCGCTCGGCGCGGCCGAATTTGTATTATGAAATATATGAAAATAACTGCGGTGTTTTGAGTTATGAAAAACCTAAAAAAACGATAAATATGTATATTCCTAAAAAACATAAGGGCGATGATGGGTGTTGGATGTGGAGCAAGAAAAAATTTGATAGCGATTATAAAGATTTAATTGTAGAAAATGGAATAATAAAAATAAAACATTATTTTGCAAAAGATGAGGATCAAAATAAGTATCAACGCCAAAAAACTTGGCTTGACCAATTTCCAAATTCACAAGGCACGATAGCAATGAATAATAGACTTGATGAAAAAGTCTCAAATATGTATCCAAAACCAGAGGGATTAATTGAGTGGTGCTTGAATTTAGCTACAAAAGAAAATGATCTAGTCCTTGATTTTTTTAGCGGCAGCGGGACAACTTCAGTTGCCGCAATGAAAATGAAAAGACGTTTTATCGGCATAGAACAAATTGAGGGGCAAGTTAAATTGCAATTGGAAAGTTTGCCGAAAGTAATAGAAAATAATCAAGACGCCGCAAGTTTTGTTTACATGAGTTTGGCAAACGATTCTCAAGATTTTATAGATGAAGTAGACAATGCAAAAAGCGATGAGGAATTAAATGCATTATTGGAAAAAGCTAAAGATTCAAGTTTTTTGAGTTATAGAGTAGACCCCGAGGAGTTTGATGATTTTGAGAAATTAAATATCTCTAAAAAGAAGGAAATATTGAAAGAGGTGGTAGACGCAAATACTTTGTACGTCAATTTTGCGGATATAGATGATGAGGATAAAAATATTGCAGAAATTGATAAAAAATTAAATGAAAAATTTTATGAGAGGAGCTAAAATGTTAGAAAAAATTTTAAACACGCACAAAGACGAGTTTCCCCCAATACCAGACTATATCGCCGATAACCTCGCCTATCCCTTAAGACCGTATCAGCAAGAAGCGATTTCCAAAGCGCTGTATTATTTTAGCGATAAACCCCTTTATGATTTTGATAAAAATTTAATTGATAAACAAAATCATTTGCTTTGGCAAATGGCAACGGGCAGCGGCAAAACTTTAATTATGGCGGCTTTAATTTTGGAAATGTATAAAAGAGGTCAAAGAAATTTTTGGTTTTTTGTAAATTCAGTAAACATAATTATAAAAAGCAAAGATAATTTTATTAATTCATCATCGCCGAAATTTCAGTTTGCGCAAAAAATTGAAATTGACGGCCGAATTGTTCCCATAAAACAAGTGGAAACTTTTGATAATACCGATAACCATGCAATAAATATTAAACTTTCTACAATTCATAAACTGCATCAATTAATATCGCCTGACTCTACAACAGAAAATTCAATTTCAATTGATACTTTTAAAGATAGGGATATTTCTGTTGTAATGCTTGCAGACGAAGCGCATCACAATAATCCAACAAAAGCTGAAAAAGATGAGGATAATAATTGGGGCAATTCTGTGCAGGAAGTTTTAAAAGCTAATGCAAAAAATTATTTGTTTGAGTTTACCGCTACCGCGGGACTAGACGATCCCGCCACAAAAAAAATTTATGAGGATAAACTTTTATTTGATTATGCATTGAAAAAATTTCGCGAGGACGGATATTCAAAAGACGTTTTTACAAATGCTATCAGCATTGATTTGGACAATGATTTAGAGGGAATAATGTTGAGAGCCGTTTTGATTTCGCAATACAGAAAACATATCGCCCAAGAGCATAAAATAGCTTTAAAACCTATAATTTTATTTAAAAGCAAAGGAACGAAAGATAATAAAAAGCCGACTGAAATGAGCAAGCAAGCTTTTGATAAATTTAACAAAATGATTTCAAATTTAAGCGGCGCTAAAATTAAAAAAATTTTTAATGCTCAAAAAGCCGATGACGATAGCAATATTTTAAAAAAAGCCGCTGTGTATTTTTGCTCTAAATTTAAAGAGTTAGACGATCTAGCAAGTGAGTTAAAAATGGATTTTGCTTTGGATACAAACAGAGTAATAATTCATGACCGCTCAAATGAAAGATTGGTTGCAGGACAGGATAAACTTTTAAATACTTTGGAACAACAGGACAATCCCGTGCGGGCAATTTTTGCAGTAAATATTTTAAATGAAGGTTGGGATGTTTTAAATTTGTTTGATATCGTCAGGCTTTATGATGAACGCGACGGCGAATACAAAAGAGGCGATAGTTATAAGGCGGGCAAAACAACAATTTCGGAAGCTCAATTGATCGGCCGCGGCGCCAGATATTTTCCTTTTGAATATCAGGGCGAGGATAAATATCGCCGCAAATTTGATGAAAATGAAACCGAACCTCTGCGCATTATTGAACAAATGCATTATCACTGCAAAAATGATCATCGTTATATTTCTGAGATTCGCCACACTTTAAATAAAGAAGGTCTAATAGCGGGAGATGAAGTTGTGAAAATAAGTCTTAAAATGAAAAAAGATTTTACAAAAACAGACTTGTATAACAATGGTTCAGTATATGTAAATGGAATATATTCCAAAAAAGATCTCAAGTATGACAATCAGGGGAGATTGGGGCTAATGGATGAAAATGAAATTGAACCGATCTCTAAAACCAATCCCAAAGAGGATTTGCCAATTCCAAATTATGCGCAAAAAAATCAAGCGGAAATTATTTTTGAAAGCGGGAAAAGTTTTACCCATGAGATCTTTGAAAATGAAAATAAAATTGATCTAAAATCCGATTTGCAAGACGATGAAACGGAGCTAAAAATTATTTCAAACAAAACGCTTGCAGATTTAGTTCCATATAATAATATTATTAGATTTGCAATAAATTCCAATAAAAATTTAACTTTTGATCGTCTAAAACAAGCTTATCCAGAACTAAAAAGCCTGAGTGAATATATTGCGCTGTTGGGCAAATATCCAGTTTTAGTTAAAACTTATAAAGATGAAAATTCATTTTCCAGAGATGATTTATTGAAAATTGCAAATTGCGTTTGCAGGGAAGCGGAAACAGAAGTTAAACAAGAACAAAAAAGAATTAAAGTGAAAGAATATTTTGTATCAAAACCATATAAAGATTATTTTTTAGAGGAAGTTGTGAGAAAATATAAAAAAGAGCGGGACGGCGAAATCGGCTTTTCTCAAAACAATCCAAAAAATGAAAAATACCAATTGGATTTGTCGCGCTATGAGTGGTATGTCTATAACGACAATTTTGGAACTGCAGAGGAGAAATCTTTTGTAAAATGGTTTCATGGTTTTATAAATACTTTAAAGAAAGCGGGCTGGGAAAATATTTACTTGGCAAGAAATGAAGGAAAATTAAAGCTCTATTCTTATTTGAACAATGCCCATTACGCAGAGGGTTTTGAACCTGATTTTGTTTTATGTATGAGAAAAAATAATATTGATTATATTTTTTATATAGAACCAAAAGGCGATCATCTTTTGGAGAAAGATGATTGGAAACAGGAAATGTTAACGGCAATTTCAAAAGTGGAGAAAAAACAAGAACCGACAGAAACAAAAAATAAAAATTGGCGGCTCATCGGTCTGCCTTTTTATAATGAAAAACATCGCGCTGATTTTGAAAAAGCTTTTAAAGCTGAATTGGAAATAGAATAAATTTGCTTGGCTTTTAAAAGTTAAAAACAATAAAACTAATTGGTTTACAACAAAAAACCCCGCCGAAAACGGCGGGGCTTTTTTCTAAACTTTTATAAAAATAATTTATTTAAAACTTAAATCCAGCAATTAAACCAATTCTCCTATATGAAAAATGCCATGTTTGCCTTGAGGATGTTTCAAGACCGTCTAGGAGATTGCCCTCATCGTCAAATACGCGCGAATTAGAATCGGTATATTTTACTCTATAGTTAATAGCTGAAAACGCCAATTCGCAAATGAAACCGCTTGCAAATTCATAGCCCGTTGAAATGCCGTAATACATATTTGACGTCAATGTTTTTGAGTAGCCGTTATAGATTTCAGGGGAGCTAAAAGCAAAAGATGTGATAAGCGCAAGTCCTAAATTTCCTTTCACAAAAAGCCCCTCAACTTCTGGTATTGGATGAAATTGAACAGTGAGATAAACAGGAAAAATATTTGCGCTGTAAGTTAGCGACTCATTGTTGGCGTCTTTTACGTCTGTATTTCCAAAGCGCACTGGAATATTTCCTTGATAAGAGTATCCCATACCCCCGCCCACTTTTAAGATTTTTATAATTGGATAAAGGTATTCGCCGTAAAATGCAAAACCCATTGGAGCTGTTGTATCTAAATTTTCAGTAACATCGGTATTATCTATTATGACGCCGCCGTCTGTCAGATCCGCCTCTAATCTCGCATGACCGTATAAATTATTGATAGCGCCTAATTCAAATTTTGCATTTATTTGACCTGCCGCGCCGAAAGCGTTTGCGCCAATGCCGATAATTAAAGCTAATGCAAGCGTTAAAATTTTTTTCATTTGTTTTCCTTTAAGAAATATTTTTAAAATATCCATTTATTTTTTCTTTGTTTTAAGATAATTGGCGGCTCTATCTTTAGCGTTTTGATTGAGATTATAATAATAAAGCAAAATGTCGTTTTCGTGGTAAACGCCCAGAGGAAAAAACTGCCTGAGAGCCTGAGACGAACTAAATTGCATGATCTCAACGGTTGAACAAATGAGAGCATTGGCTTTATAATCTATTTTTGCATCTGCAATACCGACCACTTTTTTAGCTTTTCCATCCTCTATGACGATTGTCCCTAAATTATTTTTTGCAGGAGCTTCTTGTTCGGTAGTTGACCATGAAATAGGATTTATCATTACAGAATTTGGCAGCACCAATGGATTTTTTATATCCCAACCGGGCGCTTGAGTATTATATGAAATGATAACGCCTAAATCGGCGGCTGATTTTGCCGCTTTAAGATATGGATGGGCGGCATAGTCCTCTTTTGTAACCGGCGCTCCAATGATATAAGCCGCAATCATTCTTTGATAAACTTCAGGGTGTTCTTTCATATAATCAAACAAAATTTCTTTTATCATAATTGACCCTTGAGAATGGCCTGCCAAAATAAAAGGTCTGCCGTTATTATAATGTTTAATATAATAGTCAAAAGCGGCGATAATATCCGTTTTAGGAACGCCTCTATAAAATGCCAATGCGCCTCCCCTCAAGCCGCCTTTTGAGATAGCGTAAGCCACATCCAATTGCCTATAATAAGGGGCAAACATATTGCCGACTTTAAAAGCCGAGCCCTG
The DNA here is from genome assembly GCA_031282945.1 of Elusimicrobiota bacterium. Classification (GTDB taxonomy): domain Bacteria; phylum Elusimicrobiota; class Endomicrobiia; order Endomicrobiales; family Endomicrobiaceae; genus JAITCX01. The sequence continues at coordinate 18,237 of JAITCX010000133.1, read as the reverse complement.
CAGTTTAAAATTTTGTTGGGCGCTTGTTCTCATATTTTTATCGTTTATATCAGCTATAGGATAACCTCCATTTGCCGTCCAAACAGTTGGGTAAATATAAAAAACATCCACCTCATCTTTTATATCCTTATCTTTTGGCAAAGCCAGCCAATTAGAGTTTTGAGAATAATCTGAGGCGGCGATTGTGTCGCCGACTTGCGGTACAAAACCAAAAATGCCTTGCGCCAGTGCGGCGCTTGTAAAAAATGTAATAGCCATAACCCCTACCAAAATTTTTTTAACCATAAACGTCCTCCTGTCCTGCTGCAAAATTCTCTATTTGTTTTATAAAAAGTCTATGAGCTTATAAATTTCCACGCTTTGACTTTGACTCAAAAATTTATTATAAAGTATACCAAATTCCTAAATAAAATTTTACTTTATTTCGGCCTTTGAGCATCTTAATTTTATTTAGGTATTTTAAAATTTTATAAAAGGATCAAAACAACATGAACCTTAAACCGTCAAAAAATTTGGAAATGCTCCCTCCGTACTTATTTACAAAAATCAATCAACTAAAAAAAGAAGCTTATGAAAAAAAATTGGATGTAATAGATCTCGGTATGGGCAATCCCGATCATCCAACGCCCGCGCATATTGTAGACAGATTATGCGATACCGTTAAACATCACAAAAACACCCACCGCTACCCCCAAGCTAAAGGCATGCCGAAATTTAGAAAGGCAGTCAGCCAGTGGATGTCAAAAAGATTTGGAGTGGACATTGATCCTGAAAATGAAGTGCTTAGTTTGATTGGTTCAAAAGAGGGAATTGCGCATTTGTGCATGGCATATTTAAATCCCGGCGACATCGCTTTAGTTTGCGACCCGGCATACCCCTCGCATTTTAATGGACCGATTTTGGCAGGCGCAAAAATTCATTCTATGCCGCTTTTAGCAAAAAACAATTATCTGCCCGATTTTACAAAGATCCCTCAAAACGTTTTAAAAAAGGCAAAAATAATGTTTCTAAATTATCCCAACAATCCAACGGCGGCAATTGTTGAGGACAATAATTTTTGGAATGAAGCTATAAATTTTTGCAAGAAAAATAATATTTTATTGGTCTCAGATAATGCCTATAGCGAGATAACTTTTGGGGATTATCGGGCGCCGTCTATTTTTGAATTTGAGGGCGCAAAAGATGTAGCTCTTGAATTTCACTCTTTTTCAAAAAGTTTTAATATGGCGGGCTGGCGTTTGGGCTGGGTATGCGGCTCCAAAAAACTTTTGTATCCGCTTGAGAAATTAAAATCTTTTATAGATTATGGGTCTCCCACTTTTATGCAATTGGCTGGCGTTGCGGCATTGCTGGGCGACGACTCGCCCGTGCGAGAAATTGCAAATACATATCAAAGACGTATGAAAAAACTTTCAAACGGTTTAAATAAACTGGGCTATAATGCTCCTCAAACAAAAGCTACAATGTACGTTTGGGCGGAATTTCCCCCCGAACTAAAAAAAGAAGGATCTCTAAAACTCTGCGAGGATTTGCTAAGAAAAACAGGCGTTGCAATTTCTCCCGGCATTGGTTTTGGCAAACATGGCGAGGGCTTTGCCCGTATATCTTTGGTGACGCATGACAGGCGTTTTCATGACGCTTTGTTGAGGATTGCCCAGTGGACAAAAAATTATAAAAAGTAAGAGGTTTGCATGAACAAGAAACAAATAAATGTCGGTTTAATTGGATACGGGACGGTGGGTAAAGGCGTTGCGCGTATTCTTGAGGCCAATCAAAAAATAGTTTTGACGAAAGTCGGCAAAAATGTGCGCATAAAATCAATTTGCGACAGAAATCCCATAGATCGCGCCGATTTGTATGTAAAAAATTTTAAAGATATTATACGCGATCCCGAGATAGATTTGGTGGTGGAACTCATCGGCGGCTATGAACCCGCCCGCACAATAATAATAGAATCTTTGAAAGCGGGCAAAAGCGTGGTTACGGCAAATAAAGCGGTGCTGGCAAAATATTGGGACCAGATTTTTACAACCGCTCAAGACGAACAAAAAGCTATTTATTATGAAGCTTCTGTGGGCGGCGTCATCCCCGTTGTACAGGGTTTAAATGAGGGGCTTGCCGTTGAGGAAATTTTGGAGATAAAGGGCATCTTAAACGGCACCACAAATTTTATTTTGAGCAAGATGACCAAAGAGGGAATTTCTTATGAGGACGCTTTAAAGAAGGCGCAAGTTGCCGGTTTTGCAGAGGCGGATCCGTCTTTTGACGTAAACGGAATTGACACTGCCAATAAGCTTGCAATTTTAGCGTCGCTTGCTTGGGGCGGGTGGATAAAAGTTAAAAATATAGCGACCAAAGGCATTTCAAATTTGCAGGCTAAAGATGTCCATTTAACTAAAGATATCGGCTGCATAAAATTGGTGGGCTCGGCTATACAAACAAAAAACGGGATAGATTTATCAGTTGAACCGCGGCTCGTTTATCACAAACATACTTTTGCAACGGTTGACAATGAATATAATGCGATTATGGTTAGAGGTAAAGATTGCGGAGACGTTTTGTTTTACGGCAAGGGTGCAGGCCAATCCCCCGCGGCAAGCGCAGTGGTGTCTGATATCGTAAACCTTTCAAAGTTTATTGTGACAAACACGGCTGGAATTGTGACGGATGTTATTTATAACAGAAACAAAAAGATAAAAATTTTACCGGCGGGCGATAGCGGCGGGGAATATTATTTGCGTTTTACGCTTGCCGACAAGCCCGGCATGCTTGCAAAACTCTGCGGCATTTTAGGCGAAAACAAAGTGTCCATTGCAAGTTTAACTCAACCTAATATTAATAAAGGGGATTTTGCAGACGTTGTTATCCTCACTCATAAAACCCAAAATTCCAATTTGGAAAATTCTATAAAAAAGTTGAAGTCGCTGAAATCTATTGTCAAAACCAATCCTGTGAAACTTAAAATTGAAAAATAAAACGGCTCTCTCTTTTGTAAAAAATAGAGGAGAATTATTTCTTGCAATAAAAATAAAATATTGCGCATTATTAATCTGTTTTTAAAAAGTTAAATTCATCTCTTTTTTGAAAAAGGGAATTACAAAAAATTAGGAGAAAAAAATGACTGACACCAAAGATTTAAATCCGCTATTATTTAATTTAATTACGCTATTTGTGCAAATAGGATGGCAGCAGCTTGGCAAAATGCCAAGTCCTGTAACGGGCAAACTTGAAAAGGCTGATGTTGAAGGTTCGCGCCAAACAATAGATATGCTTAGAATGCTTAAAGAAAAAATGAAAGGCAATCTCACCACTATGGAAGACAATTTTTTAACGCAATCTATTTCCAGTTTGCAAATAAATTATGCAAGCGCATTGGAAGATCAAAAAGCGTCTACAAAAGTTGAGCAGTCCTCGGCGCCGCAAGATCAAGCTAAAGCGCAATCGCAGGAAACTTTGCAGGAGCAAGATCAAAAAACTCAAGTTGAGAAAAAACAAGAATCATCTGATAAAACTTCAGACGATAAAAACAAAGCATAACTCTTGAGTTGATTGCATGGTCTTTTTAAAGAATTGTTTATCCAATTTTATTAAAAGTAAAAATGCCCCTTATATAATTTTATGGGGCATTTTTTTCATTATATATTTGCTTTTGCCTTATATGGCCGACGATGCTTTTCCAAGAAGTTTAGAGGGTATAAAATCTTTTGGGTCTATGATTGCTTTTTTGAAAATGTATTTTTATACGCTCGGTCAAAAGCTTATAGTTCATGCTGTATATTTAATAGTTTTAAAATACCGTTTGCTTTTTCTTTTAATTGGACCGCTGACTGTTGCGCTAACCGCCTATACGATAAATTTCCTTATCAATTCTAAAAACGTCAAGCCAATATCTTGGGGCATTTGCCTTCTGTTTTTTATTTTTCCATTTTGGGATTTGCAAACTTCGGGTTATGTTCTTGACACAGTTATTTATTTTTTGCCTTTTTGCGCAATGCTAATAAGTTTTATTCCTTTAAAGAATATTATAGAAGGAAATCCTTATTCAAAAAATATTTGGCAAACAATAATTTTTGTTTTAGCTTTAATTTATGCCTGCAATGTGGAACAAATTCTTGTAATGATTTTTCCCGTTTTAGTTTTCTTTTTAATTTTTTATGAGGGCAGAGGCAAAACTTTTATATGGCTTCAATTTATGATTTGTTGTTTATCCGCTCTCTATACGGTTTTAACGCCGGGACTGTATGTACGCATGTCAGGCGAAACTTATATTTGGTTTAGAGATTTTGCCAGTTTATCGATTTTTAAACTTTTAGAACTCGGGTTTAGTTCCACAGCTTATCATTATATTTTTAAGCCCAACTCAATATTTTTATTGTTTTATATTTTGCTTGCGCTTGTAGTTTGGCGGCAAAAAAATTTAGCGGCGCAAATTTCAATAATTTTTATAGCGATAACAATTTTGGCTTTTGGTTATATTTTTGATATAGCGCGAAATTCCATGACAGTTTATGGATATATCGCTCCATATTATTTTTCAAGTTATAATTATTTATTTTTGTTTTTACTTATTATTGTTTGCATTGCCTTGGGATATTTGATCTACAGAGCGTTTTATGGAAGCAGGCAAAAACTTTTAACCGCTTTTGCAATTTTATTTTTAGGAATTTTAAGCAGAGGGCTTTTGATGTTTTCGCCTACCATTTGGGGCAGTCAAACCAGAACATTTTTCTTTTTAAATTTTGCGCTTTTATTTTTATGCATTATGTTATTTCAAGTTTTGCAAAATTATAAATTTAATAAAAAAGCTTTCTATATATTTGTAATTGCATTGGCTTTTATAAATACATTTTTGTTTATTATTCATATTTTAAATATCCTGCAGGAAGGGATTTTTATTTTTTCAAAACTGAAAGTTTTCATAGATTCTTATTTAATGCCGCGATATGATTTAGTTGGGTGGGAGATGGCGGTACAATCAATACAAAAAGGATGAGAAATGTTTAAGTCAAAGTTTGCTAATTTAGGCGTCCTGAGCGCAATAGTTTTTCTTATAGCTTTTTTGCTTTATGCAAAGACAATAAACTTTAAAAACACTGGACTTGACGATGTAAATTTTGTTTATACCGCCTCAAGCGAGTATAAAGGCGCAGGGGCGTTTTTTAATGCTTTCGCGCACAATGTTTTATTTGAAAAATCCCCTACGCCTTATTATAGGCCGATGCTTGCGGTTTCTTTTATAGCTGACAATCACATTGCAGGCGAATCCGAAAAATTTTCCCACTTTACAAATATTTTACTCCATGCATTTTCCTGCGTTTTATTATTTTTATTTTTATACAAATATGTTTTTAGCAAACTAGTTTCATTTTTAGCCGCCGTAACTTTTGCCGTTTTCCCGATAATGATTTATACAGCGGCATGGATACCGGGCAGAAATGATTCTATATTTTTTATAGCTTTTATTTTAGCTTTAATTTTCTTTATACGTTTTATAAACGATAAAAAACCATTGGATATATTTGCGCATATTTTATTTTTATTGATTTGTTTTTTTACCCGAGAATCAGCGCTTATTATTCCTGCAATTTTTGTTTTATATGCCGTTTTAGTAGAACAAAAAAAATGGAGTTTTTTTAGAAAAAAAGAATTTTTAATTTTGTTGGCGTTATGGATTTGTTCAATTATATTTTTTACATATATGCGTAAATTTGCTTTGCATATTGAGGGGGGCGGATTTCCTAGCAGATTAAATTTAACAGACGACAATATCGGCATGACTTGGGATTATTACGCTTCTGTGTTTTTTTTACGCTCGCCTTTTGCGCCAAACACAGGGGGATGGATTACCGTGATGGGAATTATTTCTTTTTTAGTTTTTGCTTTTTTTATTTTTGCAACAAAAGATAAGACAAAATTAAAGAGAAATATTTTTTATTTTTTACTGCCTTTATTTTTCATTTTGCCTGCATTGATAAGCGAGCGTTTATGGTTTCAGGGAAACAGGATGTATGTTGCAATGTTTGGTTTTATAGTTTTATTTTATTCTTTTTTATCGCCGTTTATAGACAATGGCGAAAAGGCAAAACAAAAAATAAAAATTGCAGTTTTAAGTTTTGTATCTGTTTTATTGATAGTTTGTTGCATATTAACTTTTAATCAAATGAATTATTTTAACGGCCAACTTGCTTTTTGGGGAAAAATTTTATCTCAAGCAAAAAGGAAAGATTTCACCATAGACAAATTTTACGCTTATGCTCTCATGCAAGCGGGCAGGCCGCAGGAAGCGGTGAGGCAATTATTGCCGGCGGCCAATGCTTTGAGATTTTCTTATAATGAAATAAATTATGCATTGGGGCAGGCTTTTTTGTTGTCGGGCGATTTTAATAATGCGATAAAAGTTTATCAATTGATGGTTGACAATAAACAAATGGAAGTTCCGCAAGTGTATGCAAGCATTGTAATCGGGTATGCATATTTAAACGATCAAAAAAATGTAGATATTTGGATAGACAAAATGGCAAAAACTTTTAATATAAGTTCACAGGCGGCGGTAGATTATATTGGGCGTTTTAATCAGTATTTGCGTTCTATGGGAAAAAATAATGCCTAAGCGTTTAGAAAAAAAAGCAGATGGCGCCGCAGAGATTGGGGCGCCGATATCCGAGATATTTTTTTCATATCAAGGTGAGGGACCGTATGCTGGGATGGCGCAAATTTTTATTCGTTTTGCGGGCTGCAATTTGAGATGCAATTATTGCGATACGCCGCAAGGTTTTATAAAAAATCCTGAGATATTTAGCGTTGAGCGCTTAATTAAAAAAGTATTGAGCGTGCGCGACAACAATAAAAAAAAGTTTAATACAAAAAAACCTTATATTTCATTGACGGGCGGCGAGCCTTTGCTGCATATAATTTTTTTGAGAAAATTTTTGGCTGAAATTACAAAATTAGGTTTTAATATTTATTTGCAGTCAAACGGCGTATTATGCGAAAGTTTAAAGCAAATAATAAAATTTGTTGATATAATTTCTATGGACATCAAATTATATTCTGCATGCAAATTAGATTTTTTGACAGCGCATAAACTTTTTTTGAGTTATGCTTTGAGATCTCGTATAAAAGATATTTTTGTTAAATGCGTTATAACAAAAGATACGGAAGGCATTGAGATTTTAGAGGCTGCAAAAGCTATATCTACAATTTCAAAAAGCGTTTTATTTATTTTGCAGCCTTCAACGGATAGACGGGCGGCGGGTTTAGATAAATTGTTTATTTGTAGGGAGATAGCGGTAAAATTTCTTAAAAATGTATATCCAATGGCGCAGCTGCATAAAATTTATAAAGTGAGATAATAAATATAAGTTTTGATATTTTAGTTTAAAAATAAAATTTAAAAAGTAAGCAATGTGAAAATTGGGCTTATTTTTCTATAGGAGACGCTTATGAAAAAAATTATTTTATCATTAGGCATGGTTTTTTTATTTTCAGTTTATGCGCATTCTTATGCAGTGGAGGCAGGCGAATTAAATATTAAGGGAAGCATTGATTTTGGGACGATAGGAACAAAACAAACGTGGGATAAATATCCTGTAGAGGATAGCGCTGGAAATTTCATTGAAGCGGGCGCTGGGCGTGAGGGTTCGCAATTAATGCGTGTCAATGCATCGTTTGGCATTTGGGCTGAATATCTGCATATTATAGTTTTAGATTATTTAAAACTTGGGGCTGGGGCTGGTTATCTTGCCAAGAGATCATTAGATAGAAAGTGGGCGGTGCAATACAATAATTTTGAATTTATGGGAGAAGAATACAGGGATGCGCCGGTGGAGTATACGCCGATTGGATTTAGCATTATACCGGTATATGTTACGGTTCAAACTAATCCAATTAAGCAGTTTAGGGAATTTTTTATAAAAGGCAATTTTGGATACACTGCATTATTTTGGGCGGATTCGCCCACGCTTGATCAATCGGTAAAAATGGAAAAAGAAAATGGGGTTTATTGGCAGGCGGGAATTGGTTGGGAATTTTACAATGGGTGGTTGGTGGAATTGGGTTATAGCGTTTATTATGTGCATTTAAAATATTCTTGGGACACGCAGACTTATGATGATTTTTTAAATGAAGTGGAAACATATAATTCTTATAGTTTTGATACTTATTCTGTAGTTACGCTTATGGCGGGGTATAAGTTTAGTCTTTGATTTTTGGGGAGTTGAAATTCTGTTTGAAAATTGAGGGGCTTGGCGGTCGGCGGCTTTGCCGCCGACCGCCCTTTTAAAAACTCGCTGATAAATAGAGCAAGATTTTATTTTGAATTGAAAAGTTATTTTTGCAGTGCATATAAAAACTTAAATATTAATGAGCGAGTTTTTAAAAGGTGAGCGCCCGCGCTTTTGCGGGCGCTCACAAGCCCCAGATGTAGCGGTGGGGCAAGGAAATAAAGGGTTCAAGGAAAAGCCAAAAAAGTTGAAGTTTAAGGGAGAAATCAAACAGTTTTAAAAAATAATTTTGGGGCGGGAGTTGTTGTTAAGAGATGAGGGGAAAAATTTTTATTTTGTTTTTTTTAAAAGAGAAATGTTTTCCGCTGTTGTTGTTTGTCTTTGTCGCGTTGTAATTTTTCCAGCGCTCTTTTTGGTTTTTCGGCGTAGCGGAGCGTAAGCGTTTGCTTTGCGAGAGATTTTTTTGTTTTGTTGTTGCTGTTGTTGATGTATGGTCGCCCTCGCCTGCGTTTTTTTATTTTTTAGCCACGCTCCAGTTGTTTTTTTTGTCTTGTCTTTGCTGTTGTCGTGTCGTACTTTCTCGGGCGCTCTTTTTATTTTTTAGCCTAGCGCAAGCGGCAAAGCGCCTGTCTATGCGAGAAATTTTTTTCGCCAAGAGGGCAAGGGAAACTGGAAGTTTCACTTGCCCTCACCCAGGCGGGCGTGACAGAACAGACTGCTGTCAGTCACGTCAAAAGTAGAGTCGGCGCGGGGGCGAAAAAAATTTTCGCATGGCGCGTGGCTAAAAAATAAAAAGGGAGCGCAAAAAAATATTAAGAGTTTGATAAAGAGAAAAGGAGTTATGAACTTTTAATGAGAAAGAAATGAATTTTTAAAAAGGGACTTTAAGCGCTTGTTCTTAACCAAAAGGAAGCGCAAAAAAATAAAAAGAAATAAGTTTAAAGAGCGTTAATTTTCTGTCTCTCTTTTGCAGAAAAGAGAAGCCAGTTGCAAGTGTCGTTAGAAGTTTTTGTTTCCTTTGGCAAAAGAAATTTCTGTCTCTCTTTTTCAAAGAGAGAATAAACGTTTAAGCGCCGTTAGTTTTTCTGTTTCTCTTTTTTCAAAAAGAGAAAAATGCTTTGCCTTTACTTTTCTGTTTCTCTTTTGCCAAAAGAGAAATAATTCCATTATTCTTTTTTACAAAAGAAAAAAATCAGTTGTCATATATTTCACAATTTTGTAAATTCTATTGATATCCACCCCGCAAAATAAATTGCAAATTATGGCCAAGCCCATAATCCTAATATTTAGAGTTGAGCGCATTTTAGCGCCTTAAAGGAGACAAAAATCATGACACTTAAAGATCCTAATTTGTATTTTGTAGACATCAGCAAATCAGTTCAGCAAGCAATAAAAAATGGGCTTCCTGTAGTGGCGCTGGAATCCACAATTATCACGCATGGAATGCCTTATCCTGAAAATAAACAAACAGCTTTGAAAATGCAAAGCATCATAGAATCGCAGGGAGCCGCCGCCGCTCTCATCGCTTTGGTTGACGGCAAAATAAAAATTGGAATGACTGAGCAGGAACTGGACGATTTGGCCAAAGCTAAAGATGTTATAAAGGTTGCCGCTAAAGATATTCCGCTGGTCTTAGCGCGGCGCAAACTGGGCGGCACAACGGTGTCTGCAACAATGCGTATTGCCAATCTCTGCGGCATCAATGTTTTTGCCACAGGCGGCATCGGCGGCGTGCATCGCGGCGCGCAAACAACTATGGATATCTCTTCAGATTTAGAGGAGCTTTCCAGAACTCCCGTCACCGTTGTATGTTCGGGCGCCAAATCTATTTTAGACATAAAACTCACTTTGGAATTTTTGGAAACTAAAGGCGTTCCCGTTGTCGGCATCGGCGACACAAAAGATTTTCCCGCATTTTTTACCCGCTCAAGCGGCTACGCTTTAGACCACACCGTGCCCGATCCTACATTTGTAGCGCAGGCCATGCGTTTCAATGAATTGATGGGCGTTAAAAATGGAATTGTCGTTGCCAATCCCGTCCCAAAAGAATATGCAATGGATGAAAAAATAATTTCAGATGCGATAGAAAATGCTGTCAAGGAAGCGCAAGAAAAAGGCATAAAGGGAAAAGAAGTTACGCCGTTTTTACTTTCCAAAATTAAAGATATCACCGCCGGCAAATCGCTTGAAACAAATATGCAGCTTGCCTACAGCAATGCAGATCTTGCCGCAAAAATAGCGGTTGGATTTGTAAATATAAAGTAGTTTTAATTAGAAGATCCAACCTGAGAAAACATGTTGGAGAGGGCTTATTTAGAGGAGGCATCCAATGAACGCTAATGACCTAATTTATGACACTATCACATCCAAAAAACTTACCTACGAGCAAAAGCTTATAACGCTTGCTAAACTTGCCGAAAACTCTATTGATGTTTTAAACATTCCCCCGAGGACAAAACATTATTTTGAAACGGGCGCAATAAACGATTTAGCGGAGGGGCATGCGCCGTACCGCCCGCGCTACATTCAAGCTGATTTTGGAAAATTTTTAAAAGAGGGCAGCAAATTTTTAAGACTTGGTCCTGCAAAAAATTTAGATCAAGCGCTTACAAATCTTGCAATAATTTATAGACATACGCCGTCCATCACAAGTTTTCCCGTCTATGTCGGTCAATTAGACGAGCTGCTTAGTCCATACGTTGACGGCCTTACAGACGATGAGATCCGCTACAAACTAAAATTGTTTTTAACTTATTTGGACAGAACAATCACCGATTCTTTTTGCCATGCAAATATCGGCCCCAAGGCCACTAGAATTGGCTATTTAATTTTGGAAACGCAGCGCGAGTTAAAAAACTGCGTGCCAAATCTCACAATAAAATACGACCTGAAAAATACAGACGAGGCTTTTCTAAAATATGCTATAGAAACGTCTTTAATGTGTTCCAACCCTGCAATTGCAAACCACATTGCAAATCAAAAACCTTTCGGCGCTGATTACGGCATTTGCAGCTGCTACAATATTTTGCCGCTCTCAGGCGGGGCTTATACGCTCACCCGAATTACGCTCACCGAGCTTGCCAAAGAAGCTAAATCTATGGATCATTTCTTTAACGAGCTTTTGCCGGAATGCTTGAAATTAATTGCAGATTACATGAACGAGCGCATTAAATTTATTGTTGAGAAATCCAACTTTTTTGAAAGCAGTTTTTTGGCGGCCGAAAATTTTATTTCTAAGGATAGATTTCTTGGAATGTTCGGCGTGACGGGTCTTGCCGAAGCTGTAAATTTTTTGCTGAGAGATAAAAATATAAAATACGGAAATTCGCCTCAAGCTGACGAGCTGGGCATTAAAATTATGGACAAAATTACAAGTATTGTCGCTGGTTTTGATGCGCTCTATAGTCCTCTGACAGGCGGCAAATTTGTTTTGCATGCGCAAGTTGGTTTGGACACAGATATCGGCATAACCTCAGGGGTGAGAATTCCGGTGGGCGATGAACCTGAAAATTTTATGGATCATTTACGCCACAGCGCAAAATTTCATCATTATTTTCCAGCGGGAGTCGGCGATATTTTTCCAATAGCTCAAACGGCAAAAAATAATTCTCAAGCTTTAGTTGATATTGTAAAAGGCGCTTTCAATTTGGGAGTTCAGTATATGAGTTTTTACGAGCAGGATGCCGATATTGTGCGGATAACGGGCTATCTTGTAAAAAGAAGCGAAATGGAAAAATACTTTAAGGGCGAAACAAATTTGCAAGACACAGTTGCGCTTGGAGCGCCCAATTATAAAGCTTCAAAACTGGCTGAAAGGAAGGTTAGGTTGATATGATTGAGGCAATTGTAAACAAAATAATTCCTCTTAGCGTTGTGGACGGACCGGGCGCAAGAAGCGTTGTTTTTTTACAAGGCTGCAACTTGGCTTGTATTTACTGCCATAATCCAGAAACGCAAAGAGTTTGCAATAATTGCGCAAAATGTGTTAAAATCTGTCCCAATAATGCTTTGCATAAGGAGAATGGAAAAGTGTTGTGGAAAAAGGAAATTTGTAGCGAATGCGATGCCTGCATAAAAATTTGTCCAAACTTTTCTTCTCCAAGAGTTGCAAAAATGCCGGCTATGGCAGTTTTTGACCAAATTCAAAATAATCTACCCTTTATAAGCGGAATTACTGTATCAGGGGGCGAGTGTATGCTCGCCCCCTTTTTTTTAACAGACCTCTTTTGCCTTTCAAAAAAATCCAACCTTTCCAGTTTCATAGACACCAACGGAACCATCGACTTTTCGCTCTATCCCGATCTGCTTTCTCTTACAGACGGCGTCATGATAGATCTAAAATCATGGGATAATGATACTTATCATACCGTAACGCGCGGCAGTAGTTTAGATAATGATACAGTCAAAAAAAATATTTTGTTTTTGCTTGATGCAAAAAAATTATATGAAATTAGAATAGTCTGTTTTCCAATGATGCAGCCTAAAAATGTTGTGGACGCCTTGAGAGAATTTTTAGGCAAAAAAAGTTTGCAAGCGCGCCTAAAACTTATAGCTTTTAGAAATTTCGGCGTCAGAGGAGATTTTGCACGCTCGCCAAATACCAGCCCCGAGGAAATGCAAAAATTATTTGATTATTGCCGAGATTTTTTTTATGAAGTTAAAGTTGTATAAATGCGCCTTGGGCGCAAAATAAAAAAAAGGAGAGTACTATGAAAAGACTTTTGTCTTTGGTTGCAGTTTTATCAGTTGCAGCGGTTTTGGTTGTCGGCTGCGGCGGTAAAAAAGACCAATCAGCCAATGGAGCGTTTAAAGCTGCAATGGTAACGGATGTTGGAGGAATAAACGATCAATCTTTCAACCAATCAGCTTGGGGGGGAATGGAAAAACTTAAGTCTGAGGGCGTAACGGTTAGTTTCCTTGAGTCTCATAGAGGCAGCGACTATGCTCCAAATTTGGAGAAGTCAATTGACGCAGGCGCAGACATAATTTGGGCAATTGGATTTATGATGAAAGATCCTCTCCAACAAATCGCGCAGGCAAATCCAGATCAATTGTTCGCTTTGGTTGACGACACATATCCAGACGGAACAGTTCCAAATGTGATCGGCGTAACTTTTAAAGCGGAACAATCTTCTTTTGAAGTCGGCTACATTGCGGCTTATATGACCAAAACAAATCATGTAGGCTTTATTATTGGAATGGAAAGTCCAGTGATGAATAGATTTAAATATGGGTATTTTGCAGGCGTGCAGTATGCCGCAAAAGAAATGGGAAAGAAAATTCAAGTGGATTATCAAATTATGGAATCCTTTACTGATGCGGCAAAAGGCAAAGCGGCCGCTTTGAAAATGTATACAAGCGGCGCTGACGTAATTTTCCATGCCGCAGGCGGCGTTGGACAAGGAGTTATTGAAGCTGCAAAAGAGCGCAATTTGTGGGTTATCGGCGTTGACTTAGATCAGAATTATATGGCGCCTGATAATGTTATAACCAGCGCATTGAAAAATGTTGATATCGGCGTTTACGATGTAACAAAACGCGTTATGGCGGGCGAGAAGCTCGGCGGAACCACTGTAGAAATGGGTCTTTCAGACGGCGGAGTAGGCATTGCGCCAACCAGCGGCAAACTTGTTCCAGCCGACATTTTGCAAAAGACAAAAGATATTGAAAACAAAATTATAAATGGACAAATTATTGTTCCAATAACTGATGCGCAGTATCAGCAGTTTATAAAAGGTTTGTAATTTAGCTAAAACCGCAAGACCGTAAAACGTCTTGCGGTTTTTTTAAGCGCATATGAGAAGGGAGGTCGCAGTGGACGAAAATTATGCTGTAAGTATGAAAAGCATTTCAAAATTTTTTGGAACATTTAAGGCTTTAAATGGCGTAAATTTGAATGTCCGCAAAAAAACTATTCATGCTCTTTTAGGTGAAAACGGCGCGGGCAAATCCACATTGATGAATATCCTCTACGGTCTCTACGAGGCCGACGAAGGCGAGATTTATTTAGACGGAAAATTGGCATATATAAAAAATCCAAATGTGGCGATAAAATATGGAATAGGGATGGTTCATCAGCATTTTATGTTGGTGGAAAATTTTACAATTGCTCAAAATATAATGTTGGGCAAGGAAAGCGTCAAAGCTTTTGATGTGATAGACACTGCAGTTGTAAAAGAAAAAATTAAAGAGCTTGGCGAAAAATATGGAATGATAGTGGACGGCGATGCAAAAATATGCGATGTGTCCGTTTCCACTCAGCAAAAAGTTGAAATTTTAAAAAGTCTTTACCGCGGCGCGCAAACGTTAATTTTAGACGAGCCCACTGCAGTTTTAACCCCCAATGAAATTGACGAGCTTATAGATACCATGCACAAACTCACCCAAGACGGTAAAACTGTGATAATTATTACCCATAAGCTAAAAGAAATTATAAAATCTGCAGATTACTGCACAATCATCAGACGCGGAAATTATATTGATACCGTTGATGTTAAAGACAAAGGCGTAGACGAGTACAGCCTTGCAAAAATGATGGTAGGAAGAGATGTTTCTTTGCACATTTCTAAGACCCCTGCTCAACCTAAAGAAAGAGTTTTTGAAATTTGCGATTTGTGGGTAAAAGATTCGCGTGGGATAGACAGAGTGAAAAATCTATCTCTAAATGTTAGAGCCGGAGAAATTTTGGGCATTGCAGGAATTGACGGAAACGGCCAAAGCGAACTCATTGAGGCGCTCACAGGTCTTACAAAAGCTGACGGCGGAAAAATTCTTATCAAGGGCAAACAAGTTCAAAACACGCCTCCTCACAATATTAGGGCAAACAGCATCGCCACAATTCCAGAAGACAGACATAAATACGGTTTAGTTTTGGATTTTGATATATGCGAAAATTTAATTTTGGAAAAGTACGCCGCCCCAAAATTTGCAGACAGGCTTTTATTAAAGCTTAAGAACATTTTTGATAATGCCAAAACCCTCATCCACAAATTTGACATTAGACCTGCAGACTGCGAACATTCTCTGGCGCGTTCTCTCTCGGGCGGCAATCAACAGAAAGTTGTTATCGCTAGAGAAATAGAAAACGATCCAGTTTTATTGGTGGCGGTTCAGCCCACGAGAGGTTTGGATGTAGGCGCAATAGAGTTTGTGCATAAATCTTTGATAGCGCAAAGGGACAAAGGCAAAGCTGTGCTTTTGGTGAGTTTTGAGTTGGACGAAATTTTGGATGTTTCCGACCGCATCAATGTAATTTATGACGGCAAAATTGTGGGCGATCTAGACCCCTCTAAAACAAATGAAAATGAAGTTGGATTATTGATGGCAGGAGGCAGCGTAAAATGATTGATAAAATAATTGAAATTTTAAAAAAGCCGATATCCGCAATAATCATCGCTTTGATTGTAGGGTTTTTGGTTGGATTTTTTGTTTTGTTGATTGCAGGCTACAATCCTTTTGAAGCTTATGGCGCAATGATCGGCGGGATGTTTGACAGACCGAAATATATTTCGCAGATCATCATAAATGCCGTGCCGATAATTATGACGGGCTTAAGCGTTGCATTTGCCTACCGCAGCGGATTGTTTAATATCGGCGCTGAGGGTCAATATATTATTGGAACTATCACCGCCGCAATGCTTGGATATTATTTGCATTTGCCTATTATTATTCATCCGATTGTAATATTAATTGCGGCTTGTTTTTTCGGCGGCGTATTTGGAGCGATTGCCGGCTGGCTGAAAGTTAAATACGGGACAAATGAAGTGGTCTCAACAATTATGTTAAACTGGATAGCTCTTTATTTAAACAATACAATACTTTCTATTCCGGGCGTTCAAAAAGGCGGCACGCAGGCATCTTATGACATTTTGCCGAGTGCAAGCATGAGGCTTTTTTCGCAATGGAAAACAACTCCCGAGGGTCTTTCTTTTATAAACAGCCATCCAATTTTGGGAGATTTTTTACGCACCGACATTCACATTGGAATAATTTTAACGCTAATATTTGTTTTTGCGACATGGTTTTTTCTTATGCGCACAACCAAAGGTTTTGAGCTTCGTTCTGTGGGGGCAAATCCAAGCGCCGCGGAGTTTGCGGGCATCAGCATTAAGAAAAATACCGTTTTTGCAATGTTTATTGCAGGAGCTTTGGCGGCTTTGGGAGGAGCGTTTCAAGTTTTGGGCACCAGCAATTCCCGCATAGTTGTTTTGTCCATCACTGAGGGGTTTGGGTGGGACGGGCTTTCGGTTGCGCTGCTTGCAAACAACAATCCTCTTGCCACATTGCTTTCGGGCTGGCTTTTTAGCGGATTAAAATTTGGCGGCGGTTCTATTCAATCCTCAATGGGCGCGCCCAGCGAAATTATAAATATTATGATAGGCGCAATAGTTTTTTGCGTGGCTTTGGTTGCAATGTTCCCAATGATTGCCACAAAACTTTCCGCCATGAAAATGAAAAAAGAATGGCAGGCAAAACAAGATGACAAGTTGGCGTCAAAAGGAGCGGCAAAATGATAGATTCTATTTTACTGACGATAAATATTTCGCTTATGTATTCGGCGCCGTTAATTTTTACGGCTCTCGGCGGGGTGATAACGCAGCGTTCCGGCGTTGACAATATCGGGCTTGAAGGTTTGATGACGCTTGGCGCTTTTGTGGCTGCGGCGGTTGGATATTTTACCCAAAACCCGTGGCTTGGATTTTTGATGGGCGGCTTAAGCGGGGCGGGCTTAGTAGTTTTTCATGCTATAGCGTCCATAAATTTACGCGCCAATCAACTTATTTCAGGCATAGCCATAAATTTTATAGGGGCGGGCCTTGCTCTATTTTTATGCAGGATATATTTTAACGGCGGGGTTCAAACGATTGCAGTTACAAAAAAGATCCCGACTATGTTTTCTATATTTTCAATAAAAACTCAAAATTCCGCATTAAACGCTTTAAACATAGACGCAAGCGTCGTTTTGGCTATTGTTTTAACAATTGTATTGTGGTTTTTCTTTGCAAAAACTAAATGGGGCATGCGCATCACCGCCTGCGGCGAGCATCCGGCTGCGGCCGACACTTTGGGCATAAACGTTTATGCAGTGCGTTATGCCTGTTCAATTTTGTCTGGTTTTTTTGCGGGGCTTGGCGGCGCGGCTATGACCTTGTCGGTTGTTTCCATGTTTAGCTCCACAGTAATTTCAGGTCATGGATTTATAGCTTTGGCGGCGGTAATTTTTGGAAAGTGGACTCCTCAAGGAGCATTTGGGGCATGTCTGCTTTTTGGATTTGCTCAAGCTTTGGTGGTTATGTTGGGGGGGATGCAGTTTATTCCCGCTTCAGTTTTGGCGATGCTTCCATATATTCTCACCCTTGTGGTTTTGGCGCTTTTTGTTGGAAGGGCGAGCATGCCAAAAGCGCTGGACAAACCTTATATCAAAGGCCAACGTTGAGAATTTGCCGTTCTTTAATAAGCTTATCACTATAAAAAATCCCCGGCGCAAGCTGGGGATTTTTACATTTTAGGGCGCGGGCTGATCAATTATTGTAATAAATTTAGCGCTATTTAAGTTTTATTTTGGCATAGCAAATAAGTTTTTTGCGCACATTTTATTTTTTGCAAAAACCGCTTGCATTTCTTGCTTTCCTTTTTAAAACAATATATAATAACATACAACTAATAAATTCCTAACAATATATAAACACTATATTTTTAATCTTATTGGGCTTTTCGTATTATTTTTTCTTATATTTTTAGGCATAGGCTTACTGTTTGTATAGTAAAAAATCGGCAATAAAAGTTTAAGAGTTGGAAAGATAAAGAGAGGCGGCCATGACTGGCGGTGAGGTAAAAATTAGAGTTATGTGTATAAACTTAATAACAGGATTTGCATCGCTATTGCATAAAGCGCAGTTTTCTTTTTTGCATTTTTGGGCAAATCTAAAATTCCGCTGCAATTTCATATCATCTATTATAAAAAAATTCTCCTTTAAATTATCAAATTATTTTACTTATATTTTTATTTTTTTAG